>JACOVU010000106.1 GCA_016177155.1 Candidatus Omnitrophota bacterium
ACAGAATGTCCGAAGTGTCATCATTGCACTGTCCAAAATCTCGCGTGAAGAAATTCAGCAAATTGTCAAAACATGCCAGCAGTTTCATCTTGAATGCCGGATTGTGCCTCAGACTTCCTATTTATGGTCGAGCCCGACGCTTCCTTTGGAGTTGAGGGAAGTGGACATTTCGGATCTGTTGGGCCGGGAGATTATCCGTATTGACGGGAAGGAGATGCAAGAATACTTTGGGGATAAGAAAATTCTCATCACCGGCGCCGGGGGCTCGATCGGCTCAGAGTTTGTCAAAATGCTTTTTCAGGCGCATCCCCGTGAACTTCTCCTGGTAGACAATTGCGAGCACAACCTTTATGAAATCCAGCAGGGGTTTGCTGAACATCTCGCGGACACAAAAGTGATTGGTTATCTCTGCGATGTGACGCACCGGCAGGAGCTTGAAAAAATCTTCAAAAGGCACCGGCCGGACATTGTTTACCATGCAGCGGCTTACAAACATGTCCCGACGCTGGAATATTATTACACACAGGGAATTTACAACAACATTTTAGGGACGAAGATCGCAGCGGATCTTGCACTCGAATACCATGTTGGTTGTTTTGTCCTGATTTCTTCAGACAAAGCCATTCGGCCCACAAGCATGATGGGTGCAACGAAGAGGGTCGCAGAGCTGTATACCCAGAGTCTGGGCGGTGGTGCAACGCGATTTATATCGGTTCGTTTTGGCAATGTGTTGAACAGCAAGGGAAGTGTCGTGCCGCTCTTTAAGAAACAGTTTGAGGCCGGGATAGCGCTTACCGTAACAGACCCTGAGGCAACGCGCTATTTTATGGATGTTTCCGAAGCTGTGTGTTTGATTCTTCAAGCCACTCTTTTGGGTTCTGACTCCGAAATCTTTGTATTGGATATGGGAAAGCCGATCAAGATTATTGATCTTGCGCAGGCCATTGCCCAACTGATGGGAATTAGCTCGGACAAAGTGCCGATTAAGTTTATTGGGCTCCGGCCTGGAGAAAAATTAAAGGAGGAAATTCAGCTGGAAAGCGAGCAGGCAATTCCGACCCGGCATAAGAAGATCAAAATCTGGCGTACGGTGAATGGTTCCGGAAGTATCGGAAAGGCAGTGGAAGAGCTTTTGGGTTTGGTGAATCAAGGAGCGCTTCGAGAAGAAGTGATCCAGCGATTAAAGCAAATGATCCCGGAATATCAACCCTGGTTTCCTCAAGAAACCGTCTGTGTTGGAATAAAACAAGAACCGCCGGTCAGCGTGGAAAATAATGCTTTTTAACACCCTTCCATTTGCATTATTTTTTGTGGTTGTTTACGCTTTGTACCTCGCGCTCCCTCACAAAGCGCAGAACAAAATGTTGCTGGTTGCCAGTTACTTTTTTTATGGATACTGGGACTGGCGTTTCCTTTCCCTTCTCCTGTTGACCACCGGAATGGATTATTTCTTTGGGTTGAAGATTGAGGCCTCCCAAAATCCTCGGGTTCGTAAAGCTCTTTTAATCTTGAGCATTTGTCTTAATCTCGGGATTTTGGGTTTTTTTAAATACTTCAACTTCTTCGCCGGTAGTTTTTCCGACTCCATGTCCCTTTTAGGATGGGAAGTGGATCAGGTAACTTTAAAGATTGTCTTGCCCGTCGGCATTTCTTTTTACACCTTTCAGTCCATGAGTTATGTGATCGATGTTTATCGCAGAGAACTTGTGCCTGCCAAGAGCCTTCTTGATTTCGCGCTCTATGTCGCTTTTTTCCCCCAGCTAGTCGCAGGACCGATCGAAAGAGCCGCCCATCTACTTCCTCAAGTGATTCAACCGAGAGCCCTGGAAGCAGGGAAAATCCGGAAGGGCATTGTCCTCCTTTTGTGGGGCTTATTTAAGAAAGTGATTGTTGCAGACAATATGGCCGCGATTGTTGCTCCGATCTTTGCCCAGGAGGGGGTGGTGAACGGTGCGCAGGCGATGATCGGAATGTATGCCTTTGCTTTTCAGATTTACGGGGATTTTTCAGGGTATAGCGATATCGCAAGAGGCCTCGGCAAAATGATGGGTTTTGACATCGTATGCAATTTTAATCTTCCCTATTTTTCTCAAAATCTGCAGGAATTTTGGCGGCGGTGGCATATTAGTTTTTCAACCTGGCTTCGAGATTATCTTTATATCCCTCTCGGTGGCAACCGGAAAGGGGAGATGAGGACCTATACCAACCTCATGATTACCATGATTCTGGGAGGGCTATGGCATGGGGCAGCCTGGACTTTTGTGGTTTGGGGAATGTATCATGGCATTTTGCTTTGCTTTTATCGCATGATCCGGGACCCCTTAAGCCGTTGGGTTCCGTTTGTACATTCTAGAAGCGCTTGGATAGGATCGTTTGTAAAAGTCGTTGTCATGTTTCATTTGATTTGCTTTGGCTGGCTGATTTTCAGGGCTCATTCTTTGTCCCAAGTGATATTGTTTTTTGAAGGGATCTTCTCAAAATGGGTTTGGGATTGGGATACTCTGCGTTATTTCAAGCAATTCAGTTTCTATGCCTCAAGTTTATTGATCGTACAGATCATTCAATATTCCAAACAAAATCTAAGTTATGTTTACACAGCGCCGAAGTTTGTCCGTTTCTCTATCGGCACCTTATTGACGGGAGTGGTGATGGTCAGCTTCCTTGTGGGATTGCCCAATGCAACCGAGTTTATCTATTTCCAATTCTGAAAAGGCGTTTGCGCCTATCCAATCCAAATCCAAACTGATTTCAAAATGGATTTTTTTAGTTCTCCTTTTTGTTGTTTCCCTTTTGGCTTTTGAGGTTGCTCTGAGGATTTTTTGGGTCCCGCCTTTGGAAACGCGCGAGGAATTTCTTGTTCAGTATGATCCGATTCTGGGTTGGCGAAAAACGCCGTATGCAGCAGCAATCCATAAAAACCATGAGTATACGGTTATTGAAAAATATAATTCCAAAGGGCTTCGCGGGCCTGAATACTCTTATCAGAAACCTGCCAATGAATATCGTATCGTCGTGCTCGGCGATTCTCATGCTGAAGGCCATTCAGTCCAGTTTAAGGATTTGTTTTCGGAAGTTCTGAAAAGAAAACTCAATGAGACACAACGTTCTGTCCATTATGAAGTGATTAATACGGGAACAGGGGGTTACAGCACGGATCAGGAGCTTCTTTTTTTTCAAAATGAAGGAAGGAAGTATCAGTCCGATTTTACGGTTCTTGCTTTCAGCCTTAATAATGTTTGGTACAACAGCCTGACAGCGATTTCCTCCTGGCATAAGCCATCTTTTGAATTAAAGGATGGAAAGCTTCACCTGACCCACGTTCCTGTCCCTAAGTTCGAGGAATCTTTCTATACCAAAATGCGGCGCTTCCTGAAGAAGAATATTTATGCCGCCAAATTTATTCATGATCACATCTCACACTCCCGTTTTTATTGGTTTCTCAGCCGCTCCGGGCTCACTCCCTTTCCTGATCAACTGCGGGTTTGGCAAAGAAAAGAAACCGCTCAAATCCGGGAGGCTTGGAAACTTACCGAAGCTCTCCTTATCAAGTTGAAGGAAGAAATGGAATCCTCCGGAAACCGGTTTCTGGTTTTCTACGTACCGGTCGCGGCCTCGGTCTATCCTGAGGCATGGCAAGAAAAACAAAGAGAATATGGATTGTCCGAATCGGAATGGGATCCGTTTCAAGACGGCCGGAAACTTGGGGAGATATGCCGGAGACGCGGCATTGATTTTGTGAATCCTGTGGAGCGTTTTAGACGGGCAGCGGTCCAAAATCCCCATCAAGAGTACTATTCCTTTAAAAACGAACATTGGGTCCGCGAGGGGCATCAATTAGGCGGCGAGATCCTTTTTGAATATTTGACTGAGAAGGAGCATTAATGTGTGGCATTGTCGGCGCTTTATTTGAGAATGAAATAACCTCACTTCCCCTTCAGGCTATGGCTGACGCCCTCAGGCACCGCGGCCCTGATGATGAGGGGTACCTTCTTTTGAATCCCCATGATGGGACGTTCGAAACCCGTGCGGGAGGAGACACGCGTCCGGATTTGCGTTTACCTTCCATTAATCATCTTCATTGGCCTCGCCGAACACGGCTTGTTTTTGCGCATCGCCGGCTTTCTATCCTCGATTTATCTGCCTCTGGTCATCAGCCGATGAGTGACCCTCAGAAGAC
>JACOVU010000112.1 GCA_016177155.1 Candidatus Omnitrophota bacterium
TTAACAATTTTATCATTCAAATTTAATTTTGGCATTAAGTGGTGGGGATCAATTAAAGATCCGCAAAATTTCGTAATTGGTATTGCGTTGAGCGGGCGTGTAACCTGCCTCTTGAATTAAACGTACCAAATCTTCGGCTCTTGTTTTCACTTCGATTCCAGTCGGCTCAAGCACTTTATCTTCAATTAAAGTACCGCCAATGTCGTTTGCCCCGAACGAAAGTGCCACCTGCCCCATTTTCAAGCCTTCGGTTAACCAGCCCGATTGAATGTTTTTAATGTTATCCAAGAAAAGACGCGAAACCGCGAGCGTCTTCAAATAATCGGCTCCACCGGCAGGCTCAAATTGACTCATTCGTGGTGTCCCGTGGGGTGACAAAGTCCAGGGAATAAAAGCTCGGAATCCGCCTGTTTCATCCTGAAGGCTTCTCAAGCGTTCTAAATGGATAACACGTTCCTCAATCGTCTCGATATGACCGAATACCATCGTGGCCGTAGAACGAAGCCCGACCCCATGAGCTATGCGATGAAAATGAAGCCAACCCTCTGAATCGATTTTCTTTGGGCTAATGATATTGCGAACCCGTTCGACCAACATTTCTGCCCCGCCGCCCGGAATGGAATTGAGCCCTGCTTCTTTTAATTGAACCAAAACGTCATGGAGCGGCACTTTTTCTTTTTTGGCAATGAAATCAATTTCGACAACGGAAAGCGAATGGATATGAACCTGAGGAAACCGCTTGTGAACAGTTCGAATCATATCGAGGTAAAAATCAAGCCCAAGCTCTGGATTTACGCCGCCTTGAATCAAGACTTGCGTTCCACCCAAATCGACCAATTCTTGAACCTTTTCTAAAATTTGATCCATCGTAAGCGTATACGCCTCTGGATCGCGCGGCCTTCGGTAAAAGGCACAAAAATCGCAATCGACGAAACAAGCATTCGTGTAACTGATATTGCGGTCAATGATAAATGTGATGAGCCCATCAGGATGGAGGCGGTCTCGAACCAGAGTAGCTGCCCTGCCCAGGGAAAGTAAATCACAGGAGAAAAGAAGAATTCCTTCTTCTAAATTAAGTCTTTCGCCTGCGATCGCCTTTTCGAGAATTTGATCCAAAATCGGATCAGTGGCTTGAGTCAAATCCATTAGGGAATTACCTCAATAAAACGAGCTTCTTTGATGCGCGGGGCGAGACCTGCTCGGGCGGCAAAGCGGTAAAACAGCTCGAGTCCTTCTTTCATCTCTTGGTCCAGGAAAAAATTCAAATTAAATAAATAACCAAACACTTTGGAAAAACGGTCGTCCGCAATCGTAAGCTTGAGCGCCTTTTTAAGCAATGTTTCTAAATCTTGCAAATTCCGTTCTGTATTCGCCTTTAACCTTCTCCAAAACTCGAACACCTCTTTCGGATTGGATTCATAAAATTTGCGCTGGACCGCCCAAAGCGAAAAACAAAAGGGGTATTCTGTCCAATTCCACCAAAGTTCGCTCAAATCATATTTGTATACAAAACTTTTCGGTTTGTAAAACAGCGCATCATCGCCAATCGCTAGAGCCGCTTTCCCCCGCTCCATGAGCTCGTTGGGTGTTCCATCGCTAACAACAAATTCGTTTTTAAATCGGTATTTGTATTTCAAAAGAATCCTGAGCAAAATCGCCGAACTCAGACTCTTCTTTGAGAGAACGACTTTCGCTTTGTTAAGCCCTTCGATTTTTTCATGGCTGAATAAAAGCACGCTCCTTGCAAAATCTCGCGAACCGATGCAAAGTTCTGGAAGCAAATAATATTGACCTTGATGGAGGGCGTACTCCAATGAAGAAACGGGGGCAAAATCAAGCTCGCCCGCCGCCATCAGTTTGTTCATCTCGGCGGGGCTGCCCTCCACATAAGACACAGCCTCGGCTGGGAAAAGCTCAAAATAAAAAGGGGTTGTGTTGACGTAAGAAATCTTGCCAATGCGTGCTTGTTTTAAGGCAATTTGCTTTGTCATCTACTTTTTCCTTTAATCTGTCATTGCGAGACAGCAAACCAAATGTTGCCGCAGAAAA
>JACOVU010000020.1 GCA_016177155.1 Candidatus Omnitrophota bacterium
GACAGACTATAGTCTGTCCCTCTTTTTTCTGATACAATACCCCCATTTATGACCAATCCAAACACAGAAGACACTTCACGTCTTAGGAAGTTACCCCTCCATTCAGAACATGAGCGTCTCGGAGCTCGTTTTGGCGCTTTTGGCGAATGGTATGTCCCTCTTTATTATTCGAGCGTTCTCGAAGAACATGAAACCGTAAGAACAGGTGTAGGTGTTTTCGATATTTCTCATATGGGTGAGTTTTTGGTTCGAGGAAAAGAGGCCCGTCAGGTGGTCAACAGGTGGATGACCAATGATGTTGAGAAGCTTTTTCCAGGACGAGCGCTTTATAGCCCTGTTTGCCGCGAAAATGGCGGCATTGTCGACGATATTGTAGTAATGGAAGAAGCACCCGATCACTATTTTATCGTGGTCAACGCTGCCAACATTGAGAAGGATTTTAACTGGTTTAAAACGCATCTCAAAGATGGTGTTGCACTTGAAAATATAAGCGATCAAATCGCACTGTTTGCCGTTCAAGGTCCTTTGAGTCGTAAAGTGATCGGCTTGCTTTTCGACATTGATTTAAACCAGATTTCTTATTATCATCTCTTGAAGTTTGACTCGCCCTTTGGTCCGATCCGTCTTTCCGAGACAGGTTATACGGGAGAGGAAGGATACGAAATTTTTGTCGATTGCGGGAAGGCACAAGCTCTTTTCAAACGTCTCATGGAGGTTGGGCGGCCGCTGGGTTTAAAGCCCATTGGTTTTGGCGCGCGAGATACGCTCAGACTCGAGTCCAAATTCCTCTTGTACGGGCATGACATGAATGATGAAACCACGCCGCTTGAAGCAGGAATCGGTTGGACCGTCGGATGGGAAAAAGAGGATTTCGTCGGAAAGCGTGCGTTGGAAGAGCAAAAGAAAAAAGGCCTCAAACGAAAGCTGGTCGGTTTCGAAGTGAGCGACCGAGGCATTGCGCGCGAAAGATGTTCCGTTTTAGTGAATGGGCAAGCTGTCGGGGAGGTGACCAGCGGAACGTTTTCGCCTACGCTTAAGAAAAGCATCGGGCTGGCGTACGTGCAATCTGAATATGCCCAAGTGGGACAAGTCATTGAAATTGAAGTTCGCGGGAAAGCCGTTCAGGCCCGTGTTGTTAAAACTCCATTTTATAAAAGAAGCAAAGGAGAGCTATGAATTTTCCATCAGATCTTCGTTATACCAAAAGCCATGAGTGGGTTCGGAAAGTTGAGGATAAAGTTACCGTCGGCATTACCGATTACGCACAACATGAAATCTCAGATGTCGTGTTTGTCGAATTGCCACACGTCGGTCAGAAAATGGAACAAGGAAAAGCGGTAAGCATTGTTGAATCTGTAAAAGCTGCATTTGATATTTATGCGCCTGTTTCGGGAACGATCAAAGCCATTAACACCATGCTGGAATCAGATCCTGCGTTAGTGAATCAAGACCCTTATGGGAAGGGCTGGTTTTTTGAGCTAACACCCTCCAATCCCAAAGAATGGGAATCACTTTTCACGCGTGATCAATATGAAAGCCTGCTTCGCCAGGCAGCGAAGGGGTAATTCTCGTGTCTTACTTTCCGATTACGAAAAAAGACCAAGCGGAAATGCTCGAGACAGTTGGCATCGAGCATTTTGGGCAGCTTTTCACCGCTATTCCTTCCGAGATTCGGAATCCTAAAATTGAACTCCCCTCCGCTTTAAGCGAGCTTGAAGCCGAAAACTGGTTTCGTGAACGTTCAAGGGAAAATGTTGACGCCAAGTCCAAACTTTTTTTTCTGGGAGCAGGCGCTTATGAACATTACATTCCTTCTATCGTTCGTCATATCACCAGTCGGGGCGAATTTTACACCTCTTATACGCCGTACCAACCAGAGGCTTCGCAGGGGACGCTTCAAGCGCTTTTTGAGTATCAGAGTCTCATTTGTGAGTTAACCGGCATGGATGTTTCGAATGGTTCTCATTATGATGGCTCGACTGCGCTTGCCGAATCCATTTTAATGACGCTTCATGAAATCAAACGAAAAAAAGTTTTAATCGCGCGTTCCGTTCATCCCGAATATCGCACCGTCGTAAATAC
>JACOVU010000021.1 GCA_016177155.1 Candidatus Omnitrophota bacterium
AATTTCATCACCTGCCGGGTTATCCACAAGATTTACGATTGGGATATCTACTGAAAAGCTTGACCCATCGGGAAGCAGAACCGTTTCAGTTTGAATCTGGGTAACCACATCCCGCTCTTGCTCAAAGCTGTGGGCATAACGGTAGCCCTCTGGGGTTGTATGGAAGAGAATCGTTCCATCCGAAGTGTATTCTTCTTCAACCCCTTCACTTGTTTTCAGGATCCGGTTGCCTGCTTCGGATGTGTAATATTCAAAAATCTCGCGCACCCTGCCCTTGTAAATCACAGAAGAACGGATGAGTTCACCTTTTGAATCATATTCAAAAATGGTCTCGACACCATTTGCTTGTGTGCGTGAAATTAAACGATTCTCAAGACCCCCTGCGGGGGCTGCTTCGCTGTAGCGTTCTGTGATTCCTGAATCAGGATCAAAAACCACTGTGATTTCTTCACCTTGAGTATTGAACTCATAGGAATATTGAAGCGGGCTTTTACCTGTTCGGAGCACCTCACGGACACGGCCATATGAAAGATTAAGTGTTTGGACGCCTCCGGTAGAATCAGTAATGGTTTGAGTGAAACTTTGTGGGTTTGTAGGTGTGGGCTCTGAAAATGCGACACGTGTTCCATCCGGAAGTGTGGTTTCAACGACCCGTCCATTTTCAATTCTTGAGACAGAACCGTAAGAGGTTGTGAAATCTGTAGCTTCGCCTTGAACATTAAATGCGATATGGGTCTCCGCTTTAAGAAGTTCATCCCAATTGAGGGAAACGGCTTCATCTGCCTGACTGAAACCCAAATATTGAGCAAGAGTTTGGTTCCGGTCTGAATAAACTTCAGCCAAGACGTTTTCTTCCGTGAGTAGATAATCAAGCCAACCTTTTGCATCAGGAGGTCTTGTCGCAACAAAAGTGACATTATCAATGTAGATGGGGACGGTTGCTCCTGCAACAGAGGGTTCAAAGCGAACTTTTACTTCGCTTGCATTCAGCTTTGTTGAATCCATTGGAAGATAAAAATCCTTCCAATTGGTTCCAAGATCGGTCACGGCCCATTCTTGATAGCTTGTTGGGTCTGACGGATCTCCTAGCATGATCCGAACTTGCCCCTCCGATTGAGAAATCTGAGATTCTGATTTCAAGCTTACATGAAGATAGTCATACCGTGAGCTTCGGATTTGATCCGTCGATGCTGAAAGAGATTCTATTTTCATCTCTTGAACGGGAAGGAATCCTGAGCCAGTTCCATATTGAACCAACCAGCGGGATTCACCTTCTCTAAAAATTAACCGGTCAGGAATCTTGTCGCTATTGATGTCTCTAAGATCAACGACTTGCTTACCAAACATCGTAGACTGATTCCAATAGTCCCACGTCTTGAAATTTTCACTGTCCTGCCTGATTGAAGTTTCAAGGATATTGCTCCCATAAATTCCCGTCCAGGCAACAGCAGGTTCAAAAGTGTGGCCATTATTTACTTCAACCCACCAGGTCGCTTGAGGCTGATTCTGCCGGTCATTGGTATCAAGCGTAATGCGGTCAGGAAGCCCATCTCCTGTCACATCATGGAGATCGACGAGCAGGTTTTTTGTGCTTTGCCATCCACTAAAGACCGTAAGACTTGAGCCAATAGCATTATTCGGACTATTCCCAAGGATGCGAACATCCTCATCCCAGAGAACCGGAGGATCAAACCCTTGCCCATTATTGAACTGAACGTACCAATTCATGGCCGAGTTGAGGTCATTAAGAACGGCATTTTTAAGAAGAACTCTGTCAACTAAGCCGTCTCCATTCATGTCCATCAAATCCGAAATTGTGCCTGTCAAGCTCTCAAATCCAGATTCAAGCCGCTGAAAAAACTTATTGTTCGTAGACCAAGGACTAAGGTCATAAACCTGCTCAGACGGAGTGCGGTAAGGCTCGCGAGAAATCCCGTATTGTGCTAGAATATTGGCAATTTCTTGTGTGGCAGATTGATTGGCAAGCCAGGTTTTCGTGCACGGATCATTCATATCGCTAAGATTGATATTACAGCCCGTTTCCCAAGGGGGTGGAGGTGTACCTAAAATCACAGCCTCTATCTTCTCTAAAAACCCGCCAACTTCTCTAAAGTTATCCACATTGAAATACCAAGAAAGTGAACCCCCTATTTTTGGATCAGAATGAAAGTTTGTATCAACTCCCTCCCAGATAAGGGCATCCTCAAAACCGCTTCCTGTATTCCTCTGCCAGAACCACTGGTTGTATGGTTCGAGTGGAGGTCGAAGGAGGCGATCAGGAAGGCCGTCGCCATCCAAATCAATGAGGTCCACCACAAGCTCTTGAACGTCCTTTGCGGCTTCGTCGCTCCGAACCTCAGAGGCGTAAGTGGCTAAGTTTGAAGGCTCCACATAGGGATGCGTATTGCTCGCCCACAGAATAGTCGGATCAAAACCAGAGCCACTATTGATTTGAATATACCAATCCCGGCTTCCATCGGATTTCTGAAGAATTCGGTCGGGAAGGCCGTCCCCATTCATGTCCATCAACCGCCCAAGCTGATAAGTGTGGGTTCCCTTGTAGAAATCGATGGAACCTAGAGTCGTGGGAGAAAGGGAATCATAGCTTCGGTCTACACCTTGCCACGGGATTGGTTGATCAAAACCTGAACCACTATTAAGTTGAATCCACCAATAGTTTCCGCTCTCAGGAACAAACACGCGATCCAAAAGCCCATCGCCATTGATGTCTATGAGAGTCGAAGTTAACTGGGGTAAATTGCCAAGCGCGTCAAGAACGACATTACGCCCTAGATAACCTTGATCAAGATTTGATTGATTAACAGAAACCCCAAGCCATTCGGGAAAGAAACTGCTTCCGAATTCATACGCTCGGCCGCGTACCACATCCTCAAAGATTTTGGCGAAGAAAATGTCTTGACCGATATCAAGACCTGACTGAACTCTGGCGGGATCAGAAAGCGCATCATAAAGCGGACGAGAGAAAAGAATCTTGATAAGCTCTGAACCTTCCTGTGAAAGCTGGGAAGGTTCCTGATTGGGTGGATCAAAATGAAGGAGGAGTTTTGTGTTGGTATCAGAGGGATATTCACTTGTGGGAAGCGGAAAATTAGTGGTGTACCAAGCGGTACCTTTTGAGATTCTCAGTTCATCCATCCAACCGTTTAAGGGACCGACATCGTCGGTTCTCATTCCGATTCTGATTCCCGTGGTCCCTTGAACATCTACACTGTTCGTAGAATCTCCTCCGATTTGGATCCCGTCCACAAAGGTTTTCCCAGTCGTTCCGGCTCTGACGACGGCAACGTGATACCATTGACCGGTGGACGGGTTCCAATCGCCGGTTCCGTCTCCTACATCATTGCCGTTCACATAAGCCTGCAATTTTCCGGCTGAAGATTTGCGGATCAAGATGCCGTCTACATTCCTTGAAACGAGAGCGATCTCACCGCCGGTTGAGTTGAACATGACCCAAAAATCAATGGTAAAATCTCCCGTTCCAAAATCCCAATCGTCACTATCGGGAAGTGAGAGATAATCTCCAGAACCGTCGAAACGAGCGCTTGCACCGCCGAATTGGGATTGGGTGGTATCGATCTGGGCGTTGTCATAAAAGGTAACCGGATACGAGGGAATAGAGGTACCTTGAACACTCGCCATTAAAGCATCTGGGTTTTGGAGGAATGGAATCAATGGAAACTCGGGGCTCCCTTGTTCAGATTCAAGGCGGATTCGAATGTCGTTCCCACTTCCATAGATCAAGCGGTATCTCTCTGCCTGGGTCTCGATGGACTCGATCCTACCACTTGCATAATTGACCTTAGTTCCACTAGCTCGGACTGCTTGGACAAGCTCCCCATTTGTGATGATGAGTTTAGTTCCATTGACCAGCGAAACCTCACCCGAGAGGATCCCGCCTTGTGTGAACGTTGGTTGCATGAGCTCACCGAAACGAGTAAAGAGCCGTGAAATGTTCCCGTTAGTAACCTCTGCATTTACCCCGTCCGTGAGCAAACGAACCAGTGTGCCGTCAGGTTTAAAGGTGCGGTATGTAGTCTGCCCTTTAAAAGTGATTTCTGTAATTTGACCTAAACTATCACGGACATAAGAGACAGTTTCTTCGCTCAAATCGGGAAGGATGATGCGTTGGGCAAGACCGCTTGGGTCATAATGAATTTCTGTTCCTTCCGGGGTGATAAGCTTAACGAGTTTCCCGTTTTCAAAGAATTTTTTTGTCCCGTCGGGAAGTTCTTCAACAAAGGACTCAATTTCCTTCTTGGCATTAAATCCAATCGTGTGGAGACGGCTTTGGTCAGGAAAGAGGATTTCGGTAATATTTCCGCCTCCATAAAGGACGCGCATGCCGTCTTTGAAACGCCATTCGCGGAGGATCGCTTCATTATTTTGAAAATCATAAATCTTCCCGTCCACGGTCTCAAAACCTGTGAGGACGCCGTTTTCGATCGTTTGCTTGATTCCTTCTTTGGTTTCAATGATTCCTCGAATGATGTTTCCATTCGCATCCAGTTCAAAATCACTCAGTCGATCGCCACCTACTGTCTCAAGAAGAATATCTACAACGTCTTGATCTGAAAGCACGCCATTTCCGTCTGTATCCTGCCAGGTCCGGTGGATGGTTCCGCCAGATGTAGTAATGGTTTCAAGAAATCCAAGGGCATCATAATCAAATTGGGTACCTGACCTTGAAACGCGAAGCCCAGTGAGAAGACCTGCTTCTTCGAGGTAGCTGTAATCTATAGGATTTCCGACAGCATCAAGGGCTTGCGTGATTTTTCCTTGGCTCAAAAGAATTCGAGTTCCATCCTCAAATTTCATCTCAGTCAAATCACCTTGCACTGTATAATGAGCTTCGATCAGACTTTTCGCTTGTGGCGCTGAAGAAACGTTTCGGTCAAGAGTAGTTACAAATCCATCTGTAGTTTGATTTCGAAGATAGAAGAAGCGCTCGCTGCTTGAGCCTTTTACCTCCCTCAAAATCCCAAGTTCGTCATAGGTACTTGAGGCATTGCTTGAAGTGAACACCTTTGTGTTTCTTACCTCAGTCTGAGAAAGCTTATCAAACTGATAATATTGGATGGCGTCACTCAATACCTCCCGAACAGCAAATCCATTTGGCGTGAAGTCCATAATAGAGCCGTCCGAGAAAATCCGTCTGATGAGAACGCCTGAACGGATTATTTCACGTGTTCCATCTGGATAAACCAATAGCGCGTGTTCAATGTCGTTGGCAGCCGTCAGAGTAAAGTCGGCAATGCGGATTCCCGTTTGAGTTCTGAGCTCCACTAAATTTCCGTTCATGTAATAGGCTTCGACTCCACCTTCTAATGTGAGCTTAAGAGCATTTGCTTCATCGAGAGGAGTTGGGGTCGGTTGATCCACAAGTTCAATCAAAGCCCCAAGAGTGTCATAAATTTTAATGACCGTTGGCACATCCTGTGAATAATGAAGTTCTCTCCCATCCGCATATCGGTAGCGCTCCGTACTCCCGTCTGTGCGATAAAACACTTCGTCCCCTTGAAGCGTCTGCTCACGAATGAGAACGCCACCTTGATAAAACAAGGTTGTCCCATCCGCGAGTACGACAGGGCCGTCAGCTTGAGGCGGTGTATAGGTCACGACATAATTCAACGTGGTGGTATTTCCTGCTGGATCGGTTTCTGAAATGGTTAGGGGGTTTTCGCCTTCTGTGAGAACCTGGGGCTCTTCTACCCTTCTTCCATCGACGTCATAGACTAATGTGTAATTAGGATCATTCGTTGCATTTGGCGAAAGCACATTAATTTCAGGTTTCTTCGTATCCAACGTAATCATATCGGAAATGATTTCGGAAGAAATATTCCCAGCTTTATCTTTGAGTTGCACGACGACAGTTTTCAAGCCGTCGGGCTCTTGAAGTGCCACTTGTGGATTCGCACTGAAATCTGTCCAGTCGATCATCCAGTTTTGTCCTCCATCCACCGAGATCCGCATTTGATCGACACCTGAGGTGGCATCCGCGGCTGTAAGATTTAGCGTCACGTTTGGAGAATTGGCATAATCCGCTCCATTATTGATCGCGATCGTACCGGTTGGCGCAACCGTATCCACGATGATCCCATTGGAATAGGTAGGTGGGGAGTAAAGGCCAGCGCCATTGTGGGCACGAACTCCGATGTAGTAGGTCTTCCCAGAGATAAGATTAAGACCTGTCTTGGTTACCTCGGTGGCAAGGCCAACTGAGGTGTAGTTAACGATCACAGGCCCTGAAGTTGAGTCTTGGCGAATCAGGTATTCATACTTGGTGACTCCAGATTCGGGATCAGTGGCAGGAGTCCAGGTGGCATGAAGTTCGCTCGTGGATGAAGTTGCAATTCCATCATCCGTAATCTGTCCCATGACGGCAGTGGTTTTCTCAAGCATGATTCCATCTGAGG
>JACOVU010000114.1 GCA_016177155.1 Candidatus Omnitrophota bacterium
AAAATGGGGACAGACTATAGTCTGTCCCCATTTTTTCTTGCAGGCATGACCAATCTTTTTATTTATCCACCTTACGAATTTAAAATGGTAGACGCGATGATTACCAATTTTCACCTGCCGCGTACGACCTTATTCATGTTGACGAGCGCTTTTGCGGGACATGAATCGCTCATGCAAGCTTACCAAGAAGCCATTGAGAAACGTTACCGGTTTTATTCTTATGGGGATGCAATGCTGATTTTATGAAAGTGGATAATCATCAGAATTTTCCTTCCCCCCTTGTGGGGGAAGGTGAGGATGGGGGGAATAGAAAAGTCAAATCACCCCCACCTTTATCCTCCCCCATCAAGGGGGAGGATTCCAGATTTGTTCTTCTGGCGAAAGATCGTGAGACGCGAGCTCGTGTTGGGCAAATTCACACCGCGCATGGGACAATTCATACGCCTGCGTTTATGCCCGTTGGAACGCAGGCAACCGTGAAGACTTTGGCACCGCGCGATCTAGAAGAAATCGGCGCAGAGATTATTTTGTCGAATGCATATCACCTTTACATTCGTCCTGGAATCGATATAATCAAACGAGCAGGCGGCCTTCATAGGTTCATGGGGTGGGCCAAACCCATTCTGACCGATTCGGGCGGGTATCAGGTTTTTTCACTTGCTCGACTTCGTAAAATTACGGACGAGGGTGTAACCTTCAATTCTCATTTTGACGGGCGGGAGATTTTTTTAACGCCCGAGGAAGTTATGAAGGCACAATCCGATTTAGGGTCGGATATCGCCATGATCTTTGACGAATGCCCGCCGCACGATGCAACGTATACTCAAGTGAATGAAGCAGTGCATCGGACCATTGATTGGGCCAAGCGGGCCAAACGAGTTTCGGAAAACCAAAGACAGCTTATTTTTGGCATCATTCAAGGCGGAAAATTCATCGATCTCCGTAAGATCTCCCTTGAGGAAACGGTTGGAATCGGCTTTGATGGGTATGCGTTGGGCGGTGTGAGTGTTGGCGAACCAAAACCCGAAATGGAACTTGTGGTGCGTGAAATTGTGCCGATCATGCCGATCGAGAAACCGCGTTACTTAATGGGCGTCGGAACGCCGCTTGACCTTTTTTGGGCGATTGAATCAGGAGTCGATCTTTTTGATTGTGTGAATCCAACTCGTTATGCCCGAAATGGAACTGCATTTACGCGTACGGGGAAAGTGGTAGTTCGGAATGCGGATTATTCCGAAGATCTCGCGCCCGTCGATGAACATTGTAATTGTGATACATGCAGAAATTTTTCAAGGAGCTATCTGAGGCATCTTTTGAACTCGGAGGAAATCTTAGGACACAGGCTTTTGACTTATCATAATGTTTATTTTTTTATTTCGTTGGTCAAGGAAATCAGAAATTCGATTCGCGAGGGACGCTTTGCTCAGTTCAAGGAAGAATATTTGTCCCAATACGATGAATCACAAAGGTAGCAGGACCAAATAGGAGATTAAAATCTATGTCAGCTTCAGGAGCGCAAGCCAATCCACTTCTTTCTTTTCTTCCCCTCATTTTAATGTTCGTGGTGTTTTATTTCTTGCTGATCAGACCGCAGCAGAAAAAACAAAAGGAACATACCGAGATGGTCAAAAATCTTAAGAAAGGGGATCGTGTTGTAACGATGGGCGGCATCATCGGAACGGTACAGACTTTACAAGATGATTATTTGGTGCTCAAAGTGGGGGATCAAGAAACCAAAATTGAAGTGCTGCGCAGCGCCATTCAAGAAGTAAGAAAAGCATAGGAGATCTAACGGGATGGACAAATATTTTAAATGGAAGGTTCTATTCATCTTTGCTGTCGTTGGCCTTTCAATTTATTTTGCTTATCCGCCGCAGGAAAAAATCAATCTCGGTCTTGACTTAAAAGGTGGAATTCATCTTCTGCTCCAGGTAGAAACGGAGAAGATTCCAGAAAAATATAGGGAGGGAGCTGTGGATCGAGCGGTTGAGGTCATCCAAAACCGAATCGATCAATTTGGTGTCCGCGAACCTTATATTACAAAGCAAGGTAAAGATCGGATTGTGGTTCAACTTCCGGGTTTGACCGATCAGGAACGTGCTCGTCAAATTGTAGGACAGACCGCCCACCTCGAATTTAAGCTCGTCAGTGATGATGAGAAAATTATTAAAGATGCACTTGCAGGCACAATTCCTCAAGGTTTCGAAGTCAAACAAATGGAAGACGAAGGTAAACTTACCGACACTCTGATTTTGGAAGCCGAGCCAGTTCTCGTAGGCGATAAATTGACAAATGCATCCGTTGGTTTTGATCAGTATGGCCAGTCCATGGTGGAAGTTCAGTTTGATAAAGAAGGAGCAAAAATCTTTGATACAGTTACCTTTCAAAACATTGGAAAGCGGCTTGCGATTGTGCTCGACGGCAAAGTGCATTCTGCTCCCGTCATTCGCGACCGCATTCCTAATGGAAGAGGGCAAATTTCAGGAAATTTCACGGTTGAACAAGCAAGCGACCTCGCCTTAGTGCTGAACGCAGGTGCTCTGCCTGCTCCTGTGAAAATTATCGAGGAGCGTGCGGTAGGTCCAACTTTGGGTCAAGATTCGATTCGAAGCGGTATTTACGCTTCTTTGGGAGGTGCGGTTTTTGTCATTATATTTATGGTAGCTTATTACCTGCTTCCTGGTGTGATCGCGAGTTTTGCGGTTTTGCTTAACTTGGTTATTTTGCTCGGCGTTTTGGCACGGACAGGGGCATCCCTTACGCTTCCTGGCATTGCGGGTATTATTTTGACGATCGGTATGGCCGTGGATGCCAACGTTCTGATTAACGAACGAATCCGGGAAGAACGGAAGCTCGGAAAAGCAATCCGTTCAGTTATTTCCGCGGGCTATCATAAAGCCTTCAGCGCGATTCTGGATTCAAATGTCACCACCATTCTTTCGGCACTCATTCTTCTTTGGTTCGGAACAGGGCCGCTTCGCGGTTTTGCCGTCACTCTTTCCATCGGTCTTGCAGCAAGTATGTTCACCGCCATTTTTGTGACGCGCGTGATTTTTGATTTTTTTACCCGCGAGCGGCGCGAAATCCATCTCGGCATGATGAATTTAATTCCCGAACCCAAAATTGATTGGGCAGGCAAACGGTGGTTTGGATACGCCTTTTCCATTGTGATGGTAACCGTAGGTCTTGTCGGAATTTTTCTGAAAGGCCCGAAACAATTGAGCACCGATTTTACGGGCGGTACAGTTCAAGAAATTCATCTGAACCAACCAATGGATCTTGGGAAGATTCGCTCCGCTTTGATTCAAGCAGGCCTTCAGGACGCACAACTTCAACATTACGGTCGTCCTGAGGAGCGCAATATTTTGATTCGGACCAAATCTGAAAGCACCAAAGTGATCCAAGAAGCGTTAACGAGCTCGGTCGGTCAGGGAAAATTTGAAATCAGGCGTTCTGAAACAGTCGGCCCTGCAGCGAGCAAAGAGCTGTTTGGAAAAGCGCTTAAGGCCATTGGCATTTCACTTGCGATCATGTTGGTTTATCTGGCTTGGAGATTTCAGTTCATTTATGGAGTTTGTGCCATTATTCCCTTGATTCATGATGTGGTGGTAAGCCTCGGCATTTTCTTTTTGACGGGCCGGGATTTCTCACTTCCGATTGTTGCAGCAGTGCTTACCATTATCGGTTATTCGGTGAATGACACAATTGTGACTTTGGACCGTATTCGCGAGGACGTCAAAATTTTCAGGAAGGAAGATTTTTCAAAAATCGTGAATATGAGCATTAATCAAACGTTTGGGCGGACCATGATTACAAGTACCACGGCGCTCTTTGGTGTGCTGGCGCTTCTTTTCTTCGGTGGACCTGCAATCAATGATCTCGCTTTTATTTTAGTCGTGGGCTTTATTTCAGGAGTGTACTCGACCATTTTCGTAGCAGGTCCTCTTTTGATAGACTTTATCGGAAAGAAGAAAGCTTAGCAATTTTTTTAATATGGCTACCGTCTGGAATATTTTAGAGACTCCGTCTCTCCCAAAAATCCCATCCCTCGAGTCGCCCTATTCGGAACTCATGCAGAAGTTTCTTGCTCTGCGCGGATTTCAGAGTGAAGAAGGAATTCAAAAGCTTCTTTTTCCTTCGTTAGATCAACTTTACGATCCTTTTTTGATGAAAGGGATTCAAAGGTCGGCAAAAAGGATTCTGCAAGCGGTTGAGCGTCATCAAACCATTCTTGTCCACGGTGATTATGATGTAGATGGGATTACGGGGACAGCAGTTTTGAGCCGTACGCTTACGAAACTCAGTGCGAAATTCATCACGTTTTTACCGAATCGAAAGCGAGATGGTTATGGGGTCAGTCAGGAAGCAATTCAGCTGGCCAAAGAAAAGAAAGTTTCCTTATTTATTACGGTGGATTGTGGGATTACCGCTTTTGAGGAGGCTTCTCAGGCACGGGCGGCAGGAATCGATGTGATTATCATTGATCATCACCGCATTCATGGTGAAACACTCCCCCAAGCGTTTGAGGTGATTAATCCACTTCAGGAAGATTGTGCCTATCCTTTTAAAGAACTTTCGGCATGTGGACTTGCCTTTAAATTGGCCCAAGCCCTTTTGGGTCACGGGGCGTATGAACTTTTGGATTTGGTGGCGCTTTCCTGCGTTTGTGATGTCGCCCCTCTCATCGATGAAAACCGAATCTTGGTCACCTACGGTCTTGAAAAAATGAGCTCGCGATCTCGAGTTGGATTTAAAAGTCTTTGCGAGGTGGCCGGACTGAGTCGGCGTAAGATTGCTGCTTCCGACCTTGCTTTCATTCTTGGGCCTCGAATTAATGCTTCGGGCCGAATGAGTTCACCTGATTCATCGCTCGAACTTTTGACGACGCAAAGCCATTCGGAAGCCCAGCGTTTGGCCAACGCTTTAAATGAAGAGAACAAAGCACGGCAGCAAGAAGAAAGATGGCTTCTCAAGCAAGCTCTTCAAGCCGTGGAACGCGAAATTAATTTTAACCGCGATCGAGTGATTGTGGTAGCCGGTGAAGATTGGCATGAAGGAGTGATCGGGATTGTGGCTCAAAGGCTTGTTGAATATTTTATGCGGCCCGCTTTTGTGATCGCTTTGGATGGCGACCAGGGGAAAGCCTCAGGCCGTTCGGTCAAAGGATTTCATTTGTTTCACGGTTTGGAATATTGTAAGGATCTTTTAGAAGAATTTGGCGGACACGAATTAGCGGCAGGTTTTTCCATCGAGCGAAAGTATCTGCAAGCATTCCGTGGAAAAATCAATGAATATGGGAAAACGGTATCAGAGGATGTATTTCTTAAGTCCATTCGAATTGATTTGGAAATTACCTTCGATGAACTTTCTCCACAATTCTTAAGAGAACTTTTGCTGCTTGAGCCTTTTGGGGCGGGAAATCCAAAACCTGTGTTTCTGACGCGAAATCTTCGGACGAAACGTAACCCCGAACGCTTGAGCACCAACGCATTACGATGGTGGGTGACGGATGGAAAGGCGACCTTTGAGGCGGTCTGGCGTTCCCGGACTGGGGAAATCGAGTTTCCTGGCGAAGAACCGTACGCAATCGCCTACACGCCGAAACTGAAGAGTTGGGACGGAATTGAAAGTTTAGTACTTGAAGTGCGTGACGTGAAAACTGCTTGATTACGCTTTCCTTGCTTTTCCTGCCTGAATACAGCTTGTACACACCAGCACGCGCTTTGCCAAGCCGTGTTTAATGAGGATCTTAACGCGCTGAAGATTAGGGAAAAAGCGCCTACGGGTAATCCCCGTGATTTTCTTACCTACCCCGCCTTTCTTTTTGGCCATGCCTCGGCGGGCAATTGAATTTCCGCTGATCGGGCGTTTTCCACAAACGTAACAAATTTTCATGGGGGGCATTATAATGAGTTACCATAAAAAAACAATGACTATTTCCAAAAGGTTTCTCGAGGGACAGTTCTCTTTTGGGAGTACAGTCCCTCTTGATGGTCGTGGAATAAGACCTTGAAATACCGTCGGGTACGGTATATGATATAAAGCTCTCATCCACAACCACTTAGATCAGGAGGATTTTATGATGAAGTCTCAAAATTCGAAGCCGGCATTCAAAACAACATCAGAAAAAAATGTGACGTTCGAATTCTATGCCCCTTCCGCTAAAGAAGTGAAACTTGGAGGCGATTTCAACCAGTGGAATCCTTCTAAGTTCCGCCTCAAAAAGGCTGCGAATGGTAATTGGAGTTTGACCCTAAAACTGAAACCAGGGCGTTATGAATATCGCTATCTGGTAGACGGCAATTGGGAAAACGATCAGCGTCCCGTTGGGTGCGTGCCCAATGCGTTTGGGAGTTGGAATTGC
>JACOVU010000113.1 GCA_016177155.1 Candidatus Omnitrophota bacterium
AAAATGGGGACAGACTATAGTCTGTCCCCATTTTCTGGAGGAGCATGTTTTTGAAACGCTTCGCGTTTTCCCCATACGGGGAAGGTTGGAGGTAGTGGGATGATCGCCACCAATCAAACAAAAGAGTCCCTCTTGGCCGAAAAGATTTGGGTGGCGCAAAGTTTTTTTGAGCGCCTAAAAGGGCTGATTGGTGAAAAACCGCTTGACGAACACGAGGCCTTGCTCATTCCCTTTTGCAACGGCGTTCACACCTTTGGAATGAGTTTTCCGATCGATGTCATTTATATGGATCAACAGGGGAAAGTACTTGCAACTTTAAATACACTGAAGCCCAATTCCTTTGGGCCTATCAATTTCCATTCCGCACAGGTTTTAGAGCTTCCAGAAGGAACGATCAAACAAACTCAAACACAACCGGGAGATGTCATCATGTTTGCTGACACTCCCTCTTTATTTCCGATTGCCATTTCACATCGGAACATGCTCAACGGTCGGACGTTGTAGATTCGCCTCCGAACATGTATTCTTTGAGATACTGATTCTCGTATTCGGTTTTTTGAAGCTGGGCTTTCACCACATCCCCAATCGAAATGAGACCCTCTAATTGGGAACCTGAGACAATGGGAATGTGGCGGACACGATTCTTGGTCATAATGCCCATGATATAATCAATCTTGTCTTCCGGTTTTCCAACAATGACCTTTTTGGTCATGATGGTACCAATGGCGGTCAAACTAAAATTTTGAGGATGATTGTAGCAGGTGCGCGCAATGTCACGTTCGGAAACAATGCCTGCAATTTTTCCTTGAGCGTTAAATACAAGGAGTGCGCCAATGTTCTCGCGAACCAATATTTCCATGGCTTCTCGAACAGTTTGGCTGGACTTAACCCCCCAAACCTTTGGACCTTTGACTTTTAGGATGTCTCTTACTTCTATCATGGCGCCTCCTTGCTAAAATACTAAACTCGATCGGACAACATTTCAACGGCTTTTTTATCTAAAGGACTACAGGTTGAGTTCGCCCCAAGGACTCAAGCCTTGCAATTCGATCGGGCGTCGGCGGATGGCTGTTCAAGAATGGAATAGAAACCCCTCCCCGTTCGAGATTTTGAATCTTCCTCAAGAAACGCAGCAAACCACTTGTATCGTATCCAGCTTTGCGAGCTAATATATAACCAACTTCATCAGCACGGTATTCATCCACCCGACTATAACGGGAAAGAATCCCCCCTTTCGCAAGAGTCAAGGCTAAGGTTTTAACCTGACCTTGAGTTCCTTTAAACAACAAATTCGTGAGGTATTCGATCCCATACATTCGCGTAATGGCTTTGGCAGGATGGCGTTCATACGCATGTCCCAATTCATGTCCCAAAACGCCGGCAAGTTCGTCATCGTCTGACACAAAACGAAGCAAGCCCGTATGGACATAAATGACGCCTCCAGGAATCGTGAAGGCATTCGGGGTTTTATCTTCCAGCACATGAAATCGATAATCGAAATCCCGACGCGAAAGACCTTGCACTAGTCTTTTGCCGATACGTTCAACCCGGCCCAGCACATCCGGATCTTTGACAAGGGCCATTTCGGTCGCAATTTGGGTTTCAAGTTGTTCCCCAAGGCTGCGTTCCTGAGCAACCGAAACAAAATTGACCTCCTGCACATAAGGCTCTACATAGGCACAACTGTTTAATACCATCAGACTTACCAGAAAAACAAAATGAATATTTTTCATAAGAGGTTGAGCCGGTTTAACAAAATGTCTGAAGCTTCTTGAAGATCTCTTCCAAAACTGATCACACCATCCTCGTGCCCCGCCATGACCAAAATCTTCTGATTTCGAAGATCGGAATTCTCACACAATCTCTTCACCTCAAGCGCCATCTCGGGCGTTCCGTAAGCAATCTTTCTATCGGTCGTCGGCACTTTCCCCATGAGCCTTTTCCAAAGCGCCTGGTGATGCACATGAACCACTGCCCCAATGCTGGAATCGAGCTCATAAATCATGGCGTGGGTGAGCGACTCCGAAGAAGCCTGCGCCGACCCTTGACATCGTACCCAATTTTTGGAAAACGAATAGTCCAGAATGCGAACGTAATGTTCCCCGGTTAACTCTGGAAGTCCTCCTGTTTGAGTGCCGGAAATCACAAACTCTTTCGTTTGTCCCAGCCGAACGCTGAGATTTCCAAATCCAACCCCATCAGGGTAAACCCCAATGAGCCCAAGATCAAAAAGTTTCTTTCGGTACGCATTTAAGGTTTGAAGTTCCGCAAGCTGAATTGGCTCTGAACGAATCCACTCACAGTTAAATTTGATAACTCCTTCATCTGCAGCAGAAAAAGGGGACAGACTATAGTCTGTCCCCTTTTTCGTAGCCGTACCTGGTACTGATTGATTATGTTCCGGAAATAATTCAATCAAACCTTCTCGGCTCGCTTGGGCAATTCCTCGCTCTGTGATAAGACCGGTAACCAAATGTCGAGGGGTTACATCAAAGGCATAATTGACTGCTTGGGATACCTCAGGCGTAATTCTTACTTTTTTGATCTGCCCTTCCGAAAAACCCTGAATGTGGGTTACTTCTTCAGCGCTCCGTTCTTCAATCGGAATTTGTCTCACACCATCGTCCAATTCCCAATCAATGCTCGTGGAAGGAACTGCCACATAAAACGGAACCCTATTTTCTTTCGCGGCAAGTGCAACCATGTAAGTTCCAATTTTGTTGGCCACATCTCCCGAACGAGTCGTGCGGTCTGTTCCAACAATCACCATATCCACGAGTCCTCGTTGCATCAGATGTCCTGAGGTACTATCCGTAATCACCGTATGAGGAATTCCACGCTCAGCCATTTCCCAAGCGGTCAGACTTGCTCCTTGGATTCTAGGCCGTGTCTCATCCACCCAAACATGAATGGGAATGCCTTGCTCGAACGCTTGGTAGATTGCTGAAGTCGCCGTTCCCCATTCCACACAAGCGAGCCAACCGGCGTTACAATGAGTTAAAATATGAACGGGTTTCCCCTGTTTTTTATTCGCAAGTTCCTGAATGAGCGTCAAACCGTGCCTGCCGATATTCCTGCAGATTTTGACATCTTCGGCCGCCATCTTTTGGGCGGCCACGCAGGCAGCTTGAATCTTTTCCGCATAAGAACGAGCGGTCTTGACGGCGGTCAAAACGTGTTCAACCCCTCGCTTTAAATTGACAGCTGTGGGGCGCGTCGCAACCAATGTTTGAGCGGATTCTTCTAGGAAGGCGTCAAAGGTTTGATTTTGAGGTGCACGAAGCGTGGCCAAATATATTCCAAAGGCAGCTCCTACTCCAATTAAAGGAGCTCCTCGTAAGTGCATATCGCGAATGGCAGACGCCATTTCTTGAACGGTTTTGATCTCTTCGACAACAAATTGGTGGGGTAAAAATCTTTGATCGATGATCTGAATTGTTTTTGAATCGCCATCTTTGATCCAGATCGTCCGTTTGATCTGATCCGTTTTCACCCCATCACCTGCTTTCCTCGCCGCACATGTCATCACCCATCGGCGAGATTTCCTTTAGAAATACAAGAGCGCATCTTTCAAATTGAGTGCGCTCTAGTAAAGCAGGTGATGGGGTCATCCCAGAAGAAAGGACATTTAATTTACAAAAAGGGTACAGCGACTATTCTTGGAAAAAATAGTCGCTGTCCTTACTTTAACTTTCACGAAACTATTTAATCGCCTGCCGAGCAGAAGAAGCTTGTGGCGTATAGGTCGTATCTTGTCCGGCATAGGCACTTGGGACAGATCCTGCTGCTGCCACACCCTCTTTCATGCACTTACAGCGGCCGCAACCAGTCAAAGTCGGCAGAGCCAAACCAAGCACCAAAGCAACTAAAATCAGTCTTTTCATTTAAATCTCCTTTCAGAATAAGCACTTTTAAGTGCAGTTTTAAGAGGTGTATTGTACTCCAATTTTAAATTTTGTGGAGAAGAATTAATGGACCAACACTCTGCTAGGTGGAAACGGCGGTTGTTTTACTTTCCTTCTTGGGACGCCTGCGCGCAACCCCCGTTTTCATGGCCGCGCGTGCGACCGCCTCTGAAACAGCGGACACGACCCGTTTGTCAAAGATGCTTGGAATAATATATTCCTCGCTGAGTTCAGAGGAACTAATCAAACCCGAAATGGCATTGGCCGCTGCAAGTTTCATTGCTTCATTAATTGTAGTTGCCCGCACATCCAATGCGCCGCGGAAAATACCTGGAAACGCGAGGGCATTATTGATCTGATTCGGAATATCACTTCTTCCCGTCGCAAAAATGCGGCACACCTTCACCGCTTCAGAAGGTGAAACCTCCGGGTCAGGATTTGCCATCGCAAATACAATCCGATCTTTTTTCATCTTCTTCAGATCTTTTGCCGTCAAAAGATTGGCCGAGGAAACCCCAATAAAAACATCCGTTCCTTTTAAGGTCTCTTTTAAGCTCTCGCCTGGATTGTCTCGATGGATTTGAGACATAAAATCCCGCTTTGCGGCGTGAACCCCATTCTCTTCAGTCGAAAAAACAACTCCTCTTCTGCTGCATGCCACGATGTGACGTGCTCCAGCAAGCAAAAGGATTTTGGCGCACGCGACACCTGCTGCTCCAATCCCACTCATGACGATTCGAATCTTTGAAATATCTTTTTTCACAATTCTGAGCGCATTTTTCAATGCTGCAAGTACCACGACTGCTGTCCCATGTTGATCATCATGCATCACTGGAATATCAAGCGTCTGGCGAAGCCTGTTTTCAATTTCAAAACAGCGTGGATAACTGATATCTTCCAGATTGATACCGCCGAAAACAGGCGAAATAGCCTGAACGGCCTTGATAATTTCCTCAGTATCCTGTGTCGCAAGGCAAATGGGGAAAGCATCAATCCCTGCGAACTCCTTAAAAATCATGGCCTTCCCTTCCATCACGGGAAGCGCAGCCTCAGGTCCTAGATTTCCCAGCCCTAAGATCGCCGAACCATCCGAGACGACGGCAACGCTGTTGCCTTTGATCGTCAAATTGTAGACGGACGATTTATTTTCCCCGATCGCTTTTGAAACGCGTGCCACTCCGGGGGTATAAGCTTGTGAAAGCTGATTTCGGTTTTTAATCGGAATTTTTGATTGAACCGAAATTTTCCCTCCCAAATGAAGCAGGAAAATTCGATCTGAGGCATGAACTAATTTGACGTCTCTTATTTCCCCTAATTTTTCAAGGACGTGCTTACCATGCGCTTCATTCAGCACGTCAAAGGTAATATCGCGGGTAATTTTCTCGCGGGTTGCCTCCACAATATCAATAGCTCCCAGATTTGCCTTCTGGCGGGAAAGGAGCTGAACCACGCGATTGAATGTGCCTGGCTTATTTTTAAGTTCAAGTCGTGCCGTCAATCGATAATTAGAATAATGGCTGCTGTCTGAAATCATCCCAACCACCTGCTTTCCCGCTAAAAAAGGGGTGAAAAAGGGGACAGACTATA
>JACOVU010000120.1 GCA_016177155.1 Candidatus Omnitrophota bacterium
ACATGGTAGAGGTGACAGGTTCGAGCCCTGTACCGCCCACCATTTTTATGCGTCTAGAACAATTAAAACGTGAACTTCGTTTTTGGGATTCGATTGCGATTACGGTTGGAATCGTGATCGGCGTTGGCATTTTTCGTACGCCTGGCGAGGTTGCGCACTATCTCCAATCACCTTTTCTCATTTTATCAGCCTGGTGCGTAGGGGGTTTGATCTCTCTTTTGGGTGTTTTTTGCTATGCAGAACTTGCTTCACGTCATCCCGAGACAGGTGGCACGTACGTGTTTCTGCGTGAAGCTTATGGGAAACTCGTCGGTTTTGTCTACGGATGGTCTGAGTTTTCGATTAACCGAGCTGCGTCCATCGCTGCAGTCGCTTATATTTTTTCAGCCTATCTTCGAAATTTTATCCCCTTTGCGCCAGGCGAGGAGAGATGGGTTGCCATTTTTGCCATCTTTTTCCTGACCGTCGTCAATGCAGCAGGTCTCCGTTTGGGAGTTGGCGTACAAAATTTCTTAAGTGCGTTCAAAATACTTGCGATTTTGATGATCGTAGGTCTCATTTTTGGATATTCAGGAAAAGCAGGAATCCAAACCGCTTCTCATGTTGGCTCTCAAGGTTTTAATATTTCTCATTTCGCGCCCGCACTCATTCCCGTTCTCTGGAGTTATGGGGGCTGGCACGAAAGCACGTTTATGTCAGGCGAATTTCAAGATACAAAACGGGAACTTCCTTTAGCGATTATTGCAAGTGCTTTGACCGTGATGGCTCTTTATGTGATGATTAATGCCGCTTATTTGCGTGTCGTTCCACCCGCAGAAATGGCTGGGAGCGAAGCCATTGCCTCGGATGCACTCGGAAAAATCTTTGGTTCGCAAGGCCAAATGATTGTAAGCATTGCCGTTTTAATCTCGGCTTTGGGAGCACTGAATTCAAATATCCTTACCGGCGGGCGTATTCCGTTTGCGGTAGCACAAGATTCGCCGCGCTTGGCTTGGTTCGGAAAGGTAGATGGACGGTTTCAGACACCTTTGCGTTCACTCGCGTTAAATTGCTTCTGGGCCTGCACGCTCGTTTTGTTGGGGAATTTTGAGCAGCTTCTTTTCTTTACTGCTTTTGAACTTTGGTTCTTTTTTACTTTGGTGGGGATTAGTGTCTTCCTTCTTCGCCGCAAAAATAAGTTGGGAGATCATTTTACGGTATTGGGTTATCCTTATGTGCCTATTTTGTTTACCCTTGTGGCGGCTTCACTTTGCTGGACGACCATTCAACATTCACCGAAGGAATCATTATTCGGTGCTTCTCTCATTTTGATGGGAGTTCCTATTTACTTTTTGATTGGAAGAGGCCGCTATAAATCCATTGTCTAACCCCTAATTTTTGGATATACTTCTCGATATCTTTAATTTAAGGGGGCGTCCTTCTTCGCTGTGTCCTTAACGGCACAGCTTCGAAGCGACAGCCCATTGCTTCGTAGCCCTGCCAATAAGGACAGGGCGTAGAAGAATGGGGGGGCGTAGCTCAATTTGGTTAGAGCATCAGATTGTCGATGCGATCGAGTTAATGTTTGCAAGCCTTTCATTTAGTGGGTATTGCATTGATCAATCTTGATTTACAGCAAAATATTCTTGTGCATGATTTGTTACGATCTGACACAGAATGCGTGCATTTGAGCCCATTTTTGGTAACAATTTGGTAACAAGGTAGCATTAGTCGAGATCCACCATTATCGTCATTTTTATCGCGTTCAGCTTTCTTCAAGTAGCTTGATCTGGTTAAACTCCCAAAGGACTATGTCGTAGAGGATTTTTAAGCACAGGACGAAAAAGGATGGGAATGGAAAGCGAGACTCCAAGCTGATAATCCTGCCATTTATTGTTCCTTTCTTTATTTATAGATTTCTACCCCCACTCTCCATACAATGACATTAAACAAAAAGGAAAGTATAAATCAACATGGATTTGAAATTAGAGATTAAAAGTTCTAAATTTAATGTTTTGCTAATCGAAGACAATCTTGATTTTGCAACGTTACTTGAGAAACGATTATCCACAGCAACGAACCCGTCGTTTCAAGTGAAGCATGTCGAGCAACTTCAGGAAGGAATCAAATATCTTGCCAAAGGGGTAACGAATGTCGTATTGCTTGATCTTACGCTTCCGGACAGCCGAGGATTAGATACGTTTCTTAAACTTCACGAGCAGGCGCCGTCAATACAGGTTGTCGTACTAACCGGTTTTGATGACGAATCGCTTGGCCTCGAGGTAATGCGGCAAGGTGCTCAGGATTATTTGGTGAAGAACCAAGTGGATGGTAAGCTCATCGTACGATCCCTCCAGTATGCAATTGAACGTCATCGGCTTCAAAATGCCTTAGCCGATCTTGCACTGATAGATGAACTGACAGGTTTGCACAATCGAAGGGGTTTCTTAACCCTTGCAGAGCAGCAGGTGAAATTATCTCTCCGCACGAAAAAAGGATTGTTGCTTCTCTTTATCGATCTGGATGGCCTTAAAAAAATTAATGATTCCTATGGACATCAAACCGGTGATCAAGCGCTGATCGATGTCGCTGATATTCTCAAAACACCTTTCGAAAATCGGACATCACAGCGCGGATCGGCGGCGATGAATTCGCGGTGCTTGCGATTGAGGCACGCGAAGATAGTGAGCATATTCTTTTGACTTGCCTCGAGGAAACTCTGATGAAATTCAATGCGCAATCCCGTCTTTCTTTTAAATTGTCGTTAAGTTGTGGCGCTACTAAGTTCGACACTCTAAAGCCGTGTACGCTTGAAGAATTAATGGCGAGTGCGGATCAGGCGATGTACCAGTCTAAACTGAGCAAGCAGCGTTAGCTTTTATTTGGATGGTAAAGACCGTCTCAATTACCGATTTGTAACCATCCAACAATGATAATGACAAAATGAAAATCAATGTCGATGTTTTTATTTAGAAACGCCCTGTTTAGAAACAACATGTTTAATTTTAGAGCGAAAAAAAGCTAAAATTTTTCGTGTCTCTGCCGACAATTAGATAAATTATGATCGACATCAAAGACCTGACGATGCATTACGGAAGCTTCGTTGCGCTTGACCGCATCTCCTTCCAAGTTCAGGAAGGAGAAATCCTGGGTCTTTTGGGCCCCAATGGTGCGGGGAAGACAACGGTCATGAGAATTCTCACCACCTACCTCTATCCCACAAGTGGTACTGCCAAGATTCAAAATCTTGACATCATTCAAGATGCAACAGAAGTCAGAAAGCGAATCGGCTATTTGCCAGAAACAGCTCCTCTTTATTCCGAGATGCAGGTTGAGGAGTATCTTAAATTTGTGGCGTCAGCGAGGGGGCTCAATGGCAAGACCCTGGAACAACGTTTGGGGTGGGTCAAGAACGCCTGCGGTCTCAGGCCGGTTTGGAAACACAGTATTTCAGAAATCTCAAAAGGATACCGACAAAGGGCAGGGCTTGCCCAAGCTTTGATTCATAATCCAAAGGTGTTTATTCTCGACGAACCGACTTCAGGTTTGGACCCCCTTCAAATTATTGGCATTCGGCAACTGATCAAGAGCTTGTCACGGGAAAAAACGATTATTTTTTCTACCCATATTCTCCAAGAGGCCGAAGCATTGGCTGACCGAATTGTAATTATTAATGAAGGTACAATTGTGGCCCAAGGGACTCAAAAAGAGTTAGCGGATCAAGTAAGAAAAATGGGTGAGACAAAATCAGAATTGAGTCTAGAAGATATTTTTATTGGACTATTGAAAGCAAAATCCAAAAAAGCGAAGGATCTCGGTCAGAGATGATGCGCTTGGGAAATTTGTTAACGATATTAAAACGCGAACTAGCAGCCTACTTCAATTCTGCCATCGCTTACATATTTATTATCGTATTCGTTTTATTGAATGGTGGCCTTTACATGACTCAATTTTTCCTGATTGGTCGGGCTGACATGCGTCCTTTTTTTGGAACCTTACCACTCGTGCTCTCCGTATTTCTTCCTGCCATTACGATGCGCTTATGGGCTGAGGAAAAAAAGGGAAATACGCTTGAACTTTTGCTTACGTTTCCTATGCAGACTCACGAACTGGTACTTGGAAAATTTTTGGCAAGCTTGATTTTTTACCTGGTTTCACTTGTTTGTACCTTAGTGATTCCGATTATGCTCAAGTTTTTAGGGAGTCCTGATATAGGTGCGATTGTAGCAGCCTATGTCGGATCAATTTTACTTGGGTCATTCTTTCTTGCGGTTGGTATTTTTGTTTCAGGTTTTGCGCGAGACCAAATTGTTGCTTTTATTCTATCTATGATGGCCTGCTTTATGCTTTATTTAATTGGCACCGAAGTTTTCGCTTCGTCGGTGGATGGATGGCTGCCCGGTTTCGGCAGCCTGTTGGGAAATTTTGTGGGTGCAACACGGCATTTTGATTCCTTTGCGAAGGGCGTAATCGATAACCGAGACGTAGCGTACTTCATCATCGGGTCCTCAATTTTTCTTGTCCTCAATGGTTTTTGGCTTGAAGGGCGAATGCGGCCCAGAGCTAAAACTATTTTCACAACCGCGGTTCTCATTTGCGTCGGTATCTTTTTTATGGGGAATTTGCTGCTTGCGGGAATTCCGCTTGGAAGATTTGATTTAACAGAAGGGAAAATCTATACGATTGCTCCCTGGACGGGAAAATTACTCCGTGAACTTAAGACGCCAGTGACAGCAAAATTTTATGTTTCGCCCTCCGACAAGATGCCGACTGGAATGAAAACGATTGAGCAGGAGGTGATCGATAAGTTGGATGAATTTCGTATCGCTTCAAAAGGGAGATTTCAATACAAGATCTTTCACATGGAAGCGGCGAACGTGCTGCCTGGAACCCAGGGTGGCGAAGAATCTTTGGAGCAACAACTATCAAGCAAAGGAATTCGCCCGTTTCAGGTGCAGTCAATCCAAGCAGACGAAGTGGGGCTCGCACTTGTTTATTCAGCGATTAGTTTGGCTTACAAGGAAAAGCCTGAAGAAATTATAGGACGTGTTGTTCCAGACAATATCCATGAATTGGAGTATCTTCTTATTTCAAGAATCCATCGGATGACT
>JACOVU010000117.1 GCA_016177155.1 Candidatus Omnitrophota bacterium
AGTCACTACACCTTCCGCTACCATTTCCATTCCGCCCACGATTTCTTTAAGTTTCTTCCCCTGCCCCAGCTCGCGGCCGACACGGAGATTGCGTCCATATTCAGAAATACAAGTCGTAATCAGATCTCCAATTCCAGAAAGCCCAAAAAACGTGTTTGGATTTGCTCCCATGCGAACACCCAAATGCACCATCTCAAGAAGTCCGCGCGTCAGAAGTGCAGCCTTGGTGTTCGAGCCTAAACCAAGTCCGTCACAAATTCCAGCGCCAATCGCAATCACATTTTTGAGTGCCCCTCCCAACTCTACCCCGATAATATCTGTTTGCACATAAATGCGGAAATTTAAATCTCGGAACGTTTCTTGGACGGTCTCGGCAAATTTCTTATCCTTGGAAGCGACAACTACAAGGGTGGGGATATTGCGCGCTACTTCTTCCGCATGAGAAGGCCCTGAAAGAACCACGAGATGGACATTCCCCAAAACGGATCTGATAATTTCGGAAGGAAGCGCAAGCGTCTTATTTTCGATGCCTTTCGCCACGCTCACCAAAATTTTGTTCGAAAGATCGAAATCTTTTAACTTATGAAGAATATTCCTGAGATACTGGGAAGGAACCGCCAGGACCAAAATTTCGCAAAACGCGACCGCTTTCGCAAGATCTGAGGTAATGGTTACTGAACTTGGAATCTTAAACCCGGGAAGGAATTTTACATTTTCCCGCTTCTGGTTGAGGACTTGGGCATAATCGGAAAAAGCGCTCCAGAGAACTACCTCGTTCCCTTTGCGTGAGTTGACCAAAGCAAGGGCAGTTCCCCACCCGCCGTCCCCTAAAATTGTGACCTTAAACCTGTGTGCCATAAGCTGATAGAAAAAATGGAGGGTTAGTGTAACATGGTTTCAATAAAAAAGCAAAAGGGGCCTCATCCCTTTTTGGGAGAGACCCCTAAGCAAACTAAAACCTAGGCCGCACTTATAGCGGCATGGTCATGCCGAGCACGACCTGATTGTTCGTATAATCAAAATTGGAATTGTTAGAATTGCTCCGATCGTAGCGATAATCTAAATTCACAATAAACCATGGGCGAAAGATGTAATCAATTCCAACAAAAGCTCTTCCGATGTTATCCCGTCTTTTCACCAAGACCGCTCCTGTGAACGCTTCCCGTTCATATTCGCGGCGAAGGAAAGCCGTACCTGCCCGACCACGAAGCTTCTGAGTAAAGAGATAGGTCCCCGCGGCTCGGAAGGACTTCTCATCATAAGCGCGGTTGTTGGTGAAAGCAGATTCTTCAATCGTCCGTTCAAACGAAAAATCCAAGGTCGTTCGGCTCGTCAACCGGTGTACCAGACGAACATCCCAAACGGGAATGTCAAACTGGGTATCGTGCGCTTTGTAATCGCGTTTTTGATATCCCATTCGAGCTAGAAGATTTGAGCGCTCCGAAAGTTGTCCCGTCACCCCCGCTCGAATTTGGTGATACCAGCCCACTCGGGTCTCATCCGCCGCATAATCATAATGCGAAAAACTATAATCGACCAATCCGCGGAAATTGGGGAAAAGGGTGCGATAAATCGTCGTCAAGAAACCATTATTGGCATAAGAAAATGCTCGATAAATGGCACTCTCAAAATCACGGATCTCATTCCAATATTGGCCTTCGAGCGTCCAATCACCCCAGTGGTAACCCACCGTAGGACTGACGCGGTTCTGGGTATATTCCACCTTCTTTGCCGTTCGAGTACCCGCACGAGCAGCGTCCTGAATAAATTCTTCGGTTACCTTGGCATAAATGTCGTCGGTTAATTTCAGGTCAGCCACAGCACCCAGTGTTTGTCCGACGTCATCGTGCTCGTCATACTTTGTAAATTCCGTGAAGCGGGCTTCATAAACAGCTCCCACCCGATATTGTTTCTCGTCTCCAAACGGAAGATTGATGGCAACGCCGGGCGTCCAAACCCAAACCGCCTCATCCCGTCTTTTGGGAGCTTTCGGTTCTAAAAATACGTTCGAATCGTATTCGAAACTTCCTTTAAAATAAGGCTTCACTTCAGCTGGAGTAGCTTTGGAAACTTTCTCTTTCCAATCCGGTAACCAGAGTCTCCGGCCTAGACTCTCAAACGCATCAAAAGTTTGATCGACCGAAGTATCTACCCGAAGATCACGAAATCCATCCGCGATTCCGCCGACAACGCCGTTGGCCGCTTTCCCAAGTTGGATGCTGTCTCCGCCGACCACTAATCGATCCAAGCACCAGTCAAGACCTCGACCCAGTTCCTTAACCCATTTTTCGATCGCTGGAAACGCTCCAAGCTTGAAGGTAGTTTCAGCAACTTGTTGTGTGTCCGATTTCGTGGGTTCAGGATCATCTGCATAAAGAGAGGAATTTAAGAGGAAAAAATGAAGGGAAAAAACAAAAGCCAAAAATAGTGCTCTACGCATAGCGCCTCCCTTTTTTGTATTAACTATGATCGGCAAATGCCGATAAATCCATTAGCAAAATATTAGACTCGGGAACCCCGATACTTGAGCGTACGATAATATAAGATCAGTTTCTGTGCAAGTACTTTTTTAAGCTAGCGAACAAGAGGTGACGAGCAAATTTTCTCTTGCAATGGGACCAAGTTTTCGTGTATATTTAAATGGAAATAAAAATGTTGTCTTTTTAACTCCGTAAAGGGGGCGTGAGATGAAACAAAAAATGAAAGGGTCGGCAATTGTCGTTGCTCTTTTTTTCCTCGTTTCCATCGTAATCATCACAGCCAGTGCCTTCGCAGAAGATGGGGGGCAACCACTAGGAACCGGTTTTCAAGAAGCGGACAACTTAAATTATGGCGGCCTGTTTGGTCCCCTTCAACCGGTGGTCCCTGTGGGCAGCGATACACTATTTTACACTTTTCTTGACGCGTTTTCTGGTGGTAGACTAAGAATGGGAGAGATTAACCCAAGAGATTTAGGTTTTGGATCCGGCAACGACAAATACGTTCCGATCAACCAAGTTGTAAGCGTCGATTAAGAACCGGCCTTTACTTCTCTTATTCGATATTAATATCCTTCAAATAAACCGTCCCATTGGTGGCAAGTGCGCCGACTCGGGAGTTCTCAAAGACAAATACGAGTTCTGAAACCGGCGTCGCTTTTGGGGCACTAAAATCGAACCCATAAAAACGCCAGTCCCGGGTAATCGGTTTCACGGCAAACCCTCGCACAATCGAAAATTGATCCTTTAATTCAATTCGAAATTGTTGAAGAAGTTCCTTTTCTGAACTCCCCCTTAACGAAAACGTGAGATGTTTCGCTTTGGAAAGATCTAGATCGCGAACCTTAAAGTACATTCCTGAAAAGGAATCTTTCGGATAGACGTCATAATCGAGCCGTAAAACCACTCCTTTGGGCTCACCCTCTTCATAAAATTCGCGGTTTGCGAAACCCCAATTCGGCTTAAAGAAAACGCCTTCGTCAAAAACATACTTAAAAAGCGTGCCCGCTTTCTTGCGAAGATCGATCTGCTCGGCAATCTGTTCTGCGGTCACCGTGCTGAGATCGCGAACCTCGCTCAATTTACGCCATTCCTGGTAATTCACACGTTTAGGGGTAAGCGGAAGTGCTCGATTTTGGGTGACCGTGAGCATTTCAAGCATCTTGAGGTGAACTGCTTCTTTAGAACCGTGGGGATAAATTTCGGCTGTTCCTTCCAAAATACCGATCGAGCAACCATTGTTCTCTGCCTTTTGAATTAAAAACGAAGCGCGCGGAATCAGAGCGCGGAAAAGAGAAGTTTCGATTTCAAGCGTCTCATCCTCCAAATGTTTATGCGGAAAACCAAGAATCGCACCTCGAAGGAGTTTCATACGCCACACCGATTCGCTTTTCCTGGGAAGCATTTCAATTTCAGAAGATTCTTTGAGCCGCAGATCGAAAACATCCGGGATGGCAAGATCAAGATCGGCATCCTTTTCAGTCTTAATTTTATCACGTGGATAGGCCAGATTTTCACCGTGTGAACGACGCGTTACTTTCAGCCATTCTCTTGTCCGACGAGTATAAATCGCCGCCGTTCCAGAAAAACGCCTGATTTCATAACGATAAGGTTCGCTGGAAGTTGGAGTCACTAAAAACAAGGCAAGCCCCATCAAAAAAATTAAAAGGGGGACTAAAATAAGAAGTGCGATAATTAGATAACGACGTGACTTTACAGACGAGCGGCCTTGGTTTTCCTCCTGCTCCTGGGGCAATTGGACCTGAACACGTTTGTCAGGCATCCCGCTCTCCTTCCGAAACCTTTATTCTCCAATCACCTTGACCAAAATCCGTTTTTTGCGCTTTCCATCAAACTCCGCATAAAAAATCTGTTCCCAAGGCCCAAAGTCGAGCTTCCCTTCGGTAATCGCAACTACCACCTCACGGCCAAAAAGCTGCCGTTTTAAATGAGCGTCGCCATTGTCTTCGCCGGTTTGGTGATGACGATAACTCTTCACATCATAGGGAGCCATGCGCTCTAAGAAATGATCGAAATCCTGGATTAAACCTGGTTCGTCATCGTTAATATAGCAACTGGCCGTAATGTGCATGGGATTGACCAAGACAAGGCCTTCCTTTACTCCAGATTTCCTCACGATTTCTTCTACCTGAGGCGTAATATTGATATACTCCCGCCTCTGCTTAGTGTTCATCCAAATATATTCCCTATACGACTTCATCCCACCACCTCCTTGCCCACCACTTTTCTGTGGAGTTTCTTGAAAAGAAACTCCAAGAGCGCACTTCTTAACTTTTTGTCTCAGCGCGCTCTTGCCAAGGAGGTGGTGGGATCATTTTTGAATTCCCTCCCGCGAAACAGTATACTACATGAACGTCTATGAAAAAACCACCTGCTTTGAGCCCGGAACTCTATGATCGAGATTACTATCTGAACAGCTTGCCTGGAATGGAACACCTCGAGCAGGAAGAGATGCTTGACTCTGCCTTAGAGGACACCGTTCGAATGGGAAGGATTAAAGCTGGAGAGCAGGTGCTCGATTTTGGCTGTGGGCGCGGTGCTTTAGCCATCGCCCTTGCGAAACGAGGTTGTAAGACGGTGGGTATTGACTTTAGCAAAGACGCAATCCGCTTTGCTTCCGAACTTCGCAAACGCTTCTCGGAAGACATTCAACGCCGGGTTCAATTTGAACGAATGGAAGCAAAAGACCTCGCTTGGAAGAATGAGTTTGATGTCATTATCTTTAATCAAGTGTACGAGCACTTATACGATTGGGAACTTGAAATTCTGATCGCGAAATTCAAAGAAGCCTTAAAACCTGCGGGACGGCTCGTCATCAGTACGCCGAACCTAAACTATATTCGATTCCTCTATCCCTTAAAGCGAGTGACTGAATTTCCCTTTAAACTCACCAAAGAAATTTTGCGCTTGATCCGTGGGAGGAGTAAACATGCCGCCTCATTCAAAACCTTCCTGAAAGAAATCTCAAAAATCAAATACCCCGAAAGTGAACATACGCTTCTTCATATTAATCTCCAAACGCCACATACCATTCGAACGTTTATGGAAGCGCATGGATTTCATACAGAACTGGAATGTGTGGATCATCATCCCCATGTGCTCAGCCTGGCAACCTGCCCGTGGTGGGGAGAAACAATTTGGCTTTCCTGCAAACCGCAAACCTAAGCTTACAATTCGAGGCTCGCGAGATCGACCTGATCTCTCAGGGTTTTGGGAATACGGATGGGTTTGAAATTTCGGCCGCTAAACACATGCACGGTGTATCCCGTGGCAATTGGTTTCGGACCTTTATTTTTCAACACGTGATATTCAAAACGGATAGAGCTTTGTCTCATTTGACTTACGACCGTACGAACCGTAATGACATCATCATAAGAACTCGGGCCGAGATAACGGCAATGTGCTTCCGCTACAGGAAGTAAAATCCCCTGTTTTTCAAATTCTGTGTACACAAAACCCAAAGCGCGGAAGTATTCCGTTCGGGCCGCTTCGAACCAGACAAAATAATTGGCATAATAGCTAACTCCCATCTGGTCTGTTTCACCGTAACGAACGCGGGTCTCGTAATCAAAAAACTTCATATAGAGGTCATCGATGCCAACGGCTGAACAAACCTTGGTTTTGATTTGAGCCATCATGCGATTTTCCAAACTCTTCTAATAACCGCTTCTCCTCAGGAGAAAGCTTTTCTGGAATTTCCACATTGATCCGAACCAGTTCATCTCCCATCCCATAACCCCGGAGATCCGGCATCCCCTTGCCTTTCAAGCGAAATACCTTTCCTGGCTGAGTCCCTCCTGGAATTTTAAGCCGCACCTTTCCATCCAAGGTAGGCACTTCAATCTGCGTTCCCAAAGCGGCCTGATGAATTCCGATTTTTGCCTCTAACAAAATATCGTTTCCCGCACGTTCAAACAAAGGGTGTTGCTTCACAGTCACATACACGTAAAGATTCCCTCTCGGGCCGCCTCGCTCGCCAGCTTCTCCTTCGCCCGTTACTTTTAATTGCGAACTGTCGTCAATCCCTGCTGGAATTTTCACATTGAGCTTGCGCGCCTTGGTAGTCCGGCCCGTTCCACGGCAAGTCTTACAGGGTTTGGTAATTTGCTTTCCTTCTCCGTGGCAACGCGGACAAGTTCTCCGAAGCGTGAAAAATCCTTGAGAAAATCGAACCTCACCGTGCCCGCCGCATTGAGAACATGTGGTGGGATGACTTCCAGGTTCTGCCCCGCTTCCTTGGCATTCGTCACAACGCTCATGGCGCGGAAATTCAATAGTCACTTCTTTTCCCCGCGCCGCTTCTTCGAGCGAAATTTCCACCGAATATTCTAAATCCGCTCCGCGAAGACCACTTTTTGAACTCCCACGTCTTGAACTTGTGCCGAAAAAATCCTGGAAGAGATCGCCAAAAATATCGCCAAACCCTTGGAACGCACCTTCAAAACCTTCAAATCCTTGAAAACCGCTCCCACCCAAAGAATGTCCAAACTGATCGTATTGGGTGCGCTTTTCAGAGTCGCTCAAAACGGCATACGCTTCTGCAGCCTCTTTGAAATGCTCTTCAGCTTCCTTATTCCCTTTGTTTCGGTCAGGATGATATTTCAGTGCCAGTTTCCGATAGGCCTTTTTAATCTCATCAGGTGAAGCACCTTTCCCAACACCAAGCACCTCATAATAATCTCTCTTCGTTCCTGCTGCCATCTTAGGTCAACTCTTCTGCTTTCTCTTCTGAACGAACTGTTTGCTTCGTTGAAATTTTAACTTTGGCAGGCCTCGCCAACTTTCCATTAAGTTCATAACCTGCCAGCACCTCTTCTAAAATGATTCCCTCCGGCTGTTTCGAGGATACGATATGGCCTACCGCTTCGTGGAAATGTGGGTCAAAAGGCTTTCCCAAAGTTTCAATACGTTTCAGACCACGATCGGTAAGGACCTGAGCGAACTGTTTCTGAATCAAGAAAAAACCATCTCGGAAAGATTTAGTTTTTTCATCTCCCGGAGGAAGGTGGGCAAGCGCAAGTTCAAAATGATCCAGGACGGGAAGTAAACTCAAAACCAAATCTTCTAGCACGAACCGAACAAATTCTTCTCGCTCCTTGGCAAGCCGCTTCTTAGCATTATCGAAATCAGCTGCAGAACGAAGAAGCCGGTCCTGAACTTGAGCAAATTCAGCCACTTTTCGCAACAGCTCTTCATATTCCGCTCGAGCAATTTCGACATGCTCTGCTTGAGGCTCCTTCTTTTCTTCGGCCTTCTCTTTTTCCGGTTGTGTCATCGTTAGATCCATTGCTCCAATGCTTCACCAAACCGCCTTGAAATAAAATCAACCAAACCGATCACTCGCTCATAGGACATACGGCGAGGCCCTAAAACTCCCAACGTGCCTATGGCTCTTGGGCCGACACGATACTCAGTGGTAATCAAGGAACAATCCCAAATATCAGGGCAGTGATGCTCGAAACCGATCTTGACTTGAATTTTCCCATCCTTTTGCCTGACTTGTAATAAATCCATAAAAGAATCTCTCGCCTCAAGCGTTTTGAATAACTTCCTCGACTTTTCCCAATCCTGAAATTCAGGCTGTTCCAAAATATAATGAGATCCTTCAAACGCAAGCCGCCTTTGCCCCTCTTTGGGGAAGCTCTGATTAACGATGCCGCGCGCGGTTCGATAAACCGTCTTTAAAGAATCCTGAACTTGATCGAACTTTTGAGCCAAATGAAGCTTGACTTGACCGAGAAGCATCCCCTGGAGTTCTTGGTTTAAAAATCGATTGATCCGAAGAAGTTCTTCTGACGGAATATCTTCCTTCATATCGATCACTTGATTTTGAACAAACCCATTGTCGCTCACCCATACGATAAGAAGATGGTGTCTTCCCAAAGAAGTGATTTCGACCCGTTTCAGCACCAAGTTTTCGAAAGCAGGAAAAACAACAAAACCAGCTTGCTCTGACAGTGTGGAAAGTATTTTTGAAGTTCTTTCAATCAAAGTCTCCACATTATCCATGTGTTCGCGGTATTCACGGGCCACAAGTGCCACCACATAAGGAAGTACCCTCGGTTCTGGCATAAGATGGTCCACATAATAGCGGTATCCTTTGTCCGTGGGAACTCGTCCTGCCGAAGTGTGTGGCTGCTGAATATAGTCCCGTTCCTCAAGGCCATGCATTTCATTTCGGATCGTGGCAGGCGAAAGTTCATCTTGGTAGAACTTCGCTATGGTTCGAGAGCCCACAGGGTTTATCGTCCGGACATAGGTGCTCACGATCATTTTGAGCACTTCCCTCTGGCGTTCTTTTAAAAGTTCCTCCATAAAAGCTCCTGATTCTAAAAGCGAAATAAGGCTGAAAAATTAGCACTCTGATCTCGTGAGCGCTAACTGGATTTTATCATCCCACCACCTGCTTGACAAGAGCGCATTGCTAGATCTTCTGCGCGCTCTTGCATCTGAAAAGAGATGCCGCCCCTGGCAGACAAGCAGGTGGTGGGATCATGAACAGATACATCAATCAAGAATCGCCTTTGGCAAGTGAACTGGAGAAAAACAGTTAAAAATTAGGGCGTCCGATAGGAGATCCAAGAAGGTCAGCTACATTGATTTTTTTGAGTCGAAATAAATCAAGGCGATCTGGATCTAACTTAAGGGAAACTAAAGAAGTTTCCGGCTCCCAAACCAGTTCCAGATAACGAAAGTCCTTAAAGCGATAACTACGAGCCAAATCAGCAAACTCTTTTAAAATCAGGTTGAACAGATAAAGCACGTCTTC
>JACOVU010000115.1 GCA_016177155.1 Candidatus Omnitrophota bacterium
GAGTATCCTCAAGTGGATTACATCTATGATGACGAGCTTTGGCGAATAACGGCTCAATTATCGGACGTTCATTTTATTCGCCTCAATATTTCTTTGAAAGATGATGCGCAAGCCAAAGTGGTTGAGTGGTCATTGAGCAAGGGCTTTCAGAGTACTGATTTCAAATGGGAGGGAAATCCCATCTTGGCGGTTAAAGTGAAATCTAACGGTTCTTTTGAGTTTATTGTTGCTCGAAATTTCATCGTGAATTTGGATACTTATTTTGCTCATAAGTATAGTAATGGTGAAGCTTCAGAAATTCTTAATATTTTAGTTGGTGATTCTAAAGTTCCAAAAAAGATTACCCGTTCTCACAACCGGGCCGAGGTGCGCAACATTGAAAATAGTCCAAAGGAAGTATCAATCGAAGCGCCCCTCAGTCCTCGTAGCGAAGCGAAGAGGGCCGAGGTGCGCCTGCGTGCCGAGATGCGGCTTCCAGGAGAAGGGGAACAACATAGAATTCAAATTCTTGCTCGTGAGCGAGCACGCTCTTTATTTCTTGGAGAAGGATTTACTGTTTTTGATAGACCAGTTGAGGTTCATTCTGATGATCGCTCCGTAGCCATTGATGCTTTAGCCGAACCCTCCGAAGATAGCAGTCGATTTCTTGTGAAAGTATTTGTACGGTTTAAAAATCCAGAATTGATCCATTTCTTTAAGCAGCAGCGAGCTTTTTACTATGTTAGTAAACGCAAGAACATCGCGTCATTTCTCTATAGAAACGAAATCGCGGTCGGCCTCGTGAGAATTATTCCAAGTATGATCAAAGGTATTTCCGAGTCGTTTCCAGCCAAGATTCCCGAACAGGTGACACCAAAAGCTCAAGAAGAGTCCTCTAGAGAACCCCTAGCTACTACCATAACAGAGCTTGTCATGAGTTCTCAGGAGAAAAAGCGGGTGTATGGTCTGTTGAGTAAAATTCAGCAGGAACACCCAGGCGTATCTCTCGTCAAACTTGTTCCGCCGATCGAACTAACGGGCGACGCGAGTTTAATGCGGTATTTACTTTGGAGAATCGATAAACAGTTTGTGAAAGGGATAAAGTCGCTCCCTTCTCTTGATGAGTCGGAACGGATCGAAACGTTCAGGCAGAAAGTACAAAGTTTAGTTGGATCTAACCAATTACACCGCGCGGAGGTGCGCTCGATTCCGGTTGAATCGAGCACTCTCGCGCCGCGGGCAGCGGAGAGCCCGCGTGCTGAGGTGCGGGAAGTAGAGTGGCGAAAGCTGAGTGATAGGGGGCGAGCGAAGCTTAGTGACTATGCTTTTTCCGCCGATCAACCCAGTAAAGGATCCCAATTACGGCAAGAATCCCAAAAAAGACAATCAGAAGGAAATCAAGCATTCTTTGTACCCTCTATTCGTGGCGGTTTGCTTGGAGATAGAACTACACCTAAGGCTAACAGAACAACAATCATAATACCAGAGACAACTCGAACTGCAACTGGAAAAAGAGCAAACCCTCCCGTGATAAATGCAGTGCCAAACAGAATCTCAGACAGTCTGAATAACGAATTGGACAATTTGTCACGACGATATGATTCAAGCATAGGTGACACTATAGCACCAGAAGTACGGGGTGTAAATAAAAATTATAATGAATATGATAAAAAATTAATACCGCCTAGGCGGGCTGAGGTACGGGGTCACGTAGAAAGACCAGCGATCATCCCCCCACTTCTTAAAAAATATAAGTCTAAACTCAAAGGCTTAAATACCAGCCAGGCTGCTCGAGTAATGGGAGTCAGTGAGCCAGGTCTTTCTCTTCACTTTCACGCCCATCCAGAGTATTTTGGTCGATATGGAATTGTTAGAGGCAAAGCAGGAAGAATCCCTACTATTACAGATAAAGACCAGCAATTAATTAACCATTACATCAGGCTCGTTCAGCAAAAGAAGGGGGTTCTCCCAACTGTTCAAGTACTCGCAGATCAATTTAGAGTGAGTCATCAAGCAATCTCCGATCGTATCAGAGCACTTAAAGGCAAAGGAGTGGTACTTAAGACAAAGTATGCTCGCCGGGCGGAGGTGCGCCACATTGAAAATAGTCCAAAGGAAGTATCAATCGAAGCGCCCCTCAGTCCTCGTAGCGAAGCGAAGAGAGCCGAGGCGAAGAAACGGTTGATTATTCCGCTTGCAAAATTAAGCGACGCTGCGTTCCAGGAAAAATTCCTTGAGGTTTTGAAGCAACGAGGAAAAGACTCTAATCTTGAGTTCGCTATTTTAGCCACAGGATTTGAACTTCAAGCGGAGCGAGAAGTCCTTGCTCTGTTCAGGGAAAGAAATATTTTCGTTGAATATAATGTCCAACTTTTTGGTTCGGAACGGTTTGGGCAAGACGTGAAGTCCGAGGCAGCGCTTATGAACCGAGTCATTGAGCTCATGCGAAAGGAAGTGGGATTGAGGGGGCGTGAATTTTCCACACGCGTGATTACGGTAGGAGATACTCGGCTCTTAGAACGCATTGGACGGCGCGATACACCAAAACTGTTGGCGCGGCCCGAAGCGATTGATGCAGCACTTTTGCTTTTTGAATTAGACGGTGAAATTGATTGGTTTAAGATCGCACCCAATGGCTACATTGATCCAACGCGCGGTTTTATCGCGTCACTTGAACATCTAAGATTGACAAGCTTAAGCTTTAATCGAGCAGCGTAAATAAAAAGTTACATGTGCTCGGGAAACCCACCTCTCCTGGGCGCAGAAGACAAGAATGGGACTGCCTTTCTTTGAAGGGCCGTCCCTCTTGTTTTTAGTTCTCTCTTATGGTATGAAGTTTGCCTATGCTGGCGATACGATTTGGACACAGCCCCGACCCTGACGACGCCTTCATGTTCTATGCGATCGCGAAGAATAAAATTGATACGCGCGGTTATCAAATCCTGCATGTTGTAGAAGATATCGAATCCCTCAATCGGCGAGCTCTTCGCGGCGAGCTTGAAGTCACGGCCGTTTCTGTCCATGCCTATGCTTATCTAGCAGATCACTATGCGATTATGCGTTCGGGTGCAAGCATTGGAGAGAAGTATGGGCCGATCGTTGTCGCACGTGAGCCATGGGGACAGTCCCCGGGGACTGTCCCCGTTTCTGCTCATCATGATAAGGTGTCTGTCCCTATTTTTGGTTTGAAAGGAAAGAAAATCGCGATTCCAGGAACAATGACCACCGCTTATCTCGTCTTGAAACTCTTTCAGAAGGAATTTTCTTTTGTGATCGTGCCCTTTGATAAAATTTTGGATTATGTAAAAAATGGAAAGGCCGACGCGGGGCTTGTCATTCACGAAGGACAATTGACGTACCAGGACAAAGGTCTTCATAAAATTATTGATTTCGGCGAATGGTGGTGGGAGAAGACCAAACTTCCGCTCGCGCTTGGCGTGGATGTGGTGAGGAAAGATCTTGGACCTCAAATGATGAAAACAATCTCAGAGGTATTTAAGGAAAGCATTCTTTACGCGATGGAGCACCGCGAGTCCGCGCTTGATTACGCGCTTCAATTTGGCCGGGGGATCTCTCGAGAGTCTGGCGACCGTTTCGTAGGAATGTATGTGAATGACTATACCCGCGATCTCGGAAAGAGGGGTGAGGATGGAATTCGCGAGCTTTTAGTCCGAGGTTTTGTTCAAAAGATTCTTCCGAGGAAAATAACGCCTGAGTTTGTGTAAACTAGCAAACAAAAAATTCTTAGAAAAATGGGACAGACACCTTACCGCGATGAGTGCCACATAAGGTGTCTGTCCCTATTTTTTTTGGACAGACTATAGTCTGTCC
>JACOVU010000116.1 GCA_016177155.1 Candidatus Omnitrophota bacterium
GTCAACGCCCGTGAGACAGGAAAGATAATCAAAGCGGTACTCGGGTTCTTCTTTTAGAACTTTTGCAATTTGAAGCCATCGTTCTTTGGGGACAACGAGGCTCGTTCCTTCAAGGGTGATTTGGGTGTCCTGCAGTTTCGTCTCAAGGTTTTGTTTGATTTCTTCGAGTGTTTTCATCCCATCACCTGCTTTCCTCGCCGCGTTTGTTCCCATCACCAAGCGGCGAGCGTTTTCTTGAAAACGGAAAAGCGTTTAGATTCAAAACGAAGCACTTTTCTAAAGCAGGTGATGGGATCATGTTCGGCCGGCCGTAATTTCCCGATGTTGATGCGGTGTGAATACTTCCGGATTGTAGGGAGGATGAAGCCCATTCGGGCCAAATTCGGGGACGGGGAATTCCCGCTTAAGACCCTTTTGGTACCATTCTGTTTTTTCAATTTCTTGAGCATCGATTTTTTGCTGAAGTTTCATTAAACCGTGGAGAAGCGCTTCGGGCCGCGGAGGACATCCCGGTAAGTGAACATCGACCGGAATGTAGCGGTCGATTCCCTGAAGAACGTTATAGCCATCTTTAAACGGACCACCCGAGATGGAACAAGCGCCCATTGTAATCACATATTTAGGTTCTGGCATTTGGTTGTACAGGCGTACGATTTGGGGAGCCATTTTTTTGGTGACTGTTCCCGCCACAATCATGAGATCCGCTTGCCTCGGAGAAGGTCTGAAAAGTCCTGCACCGAATCGATCAATGTCATAACGAGCACAGGCGGTTGCAATCATTTCAATTGCGCAACAAGCGAGTCCGAATTGCAGTGGCCAAATGGAAGAACGTCTTCCCCAGTTGTATAAATCTTCAAGCGTGGTGACAAAAACGCCCTTTTTCTCAAGTTCGCTTTTTAAATTCGGATCAATAGCAGGAATGTTTGAGGAAGTCCTCATACCTATTTCCATTCCAGAACGTTTTTCTTCCAAGCATAGATGAGACCAAACGCGAGGATCACGATAAAGATGAGCATTTCCACAAAAGCAAACAGTCCCATTTGTTTGTATGCAACCGCCCAGGGGTAAATGAAAATCACTTCGATATCGAAAATGACAAAAGCCAGCGCATAGATGTAATACTGCGCTTTAAATTGCACCCAAGAATCTCCTTTGGCCTCGATTCCGCACTCGTAGGTGGAAGACTTAATTGGATTCGGTTTCCGAGGCGCAACGAATCTTGCGAGGATAAGGGGTAAAAGAGGAAAGGTAGTGGCGATCAGGAGGAAAACACCTAAAAAAAGGTAGTTGTATTCGTATGAATTTGGCTGCATGTCTTTCTTTAAGTTAGGTTGGCGAAAACACAAAGCTTATAGAAAATTTATGGTTCTGTCAAATAGAACACTTTTTTATCCTTCAGCCCGACTTCAGCTTTTGATTAAACCGATCGAAAAGTCAAAAATAGTTCCCTAAAGCTACCTTTAAGATTAAGTATAACTTATTTAATTTCAATAGGTTACGTTATTTAATGTATCTTTTTTGTGTTGGTGTGCTCTACTTTAATGTAAGCGCTAGGGTCGTAGTGAAATAGAAGGCCAATTAAGGCCAATTAATGAGGAGGCAGAGGATGAAAACATGATCCCCTCTTGACATCGATTCTGTAGCTTGATATGGCGGGCGAAGAAGTAAAGCTATTCTTCCGCTTTAATGCTCCACAGTTCATTGCATTCCGGATGTTTCTCGTAAAGCTGGTTTAATTCTTTCGTAAGGAATCCATTGGTGAGGGCATCGATACTAGCTGTCAGTTCATCGATTCGGAGGAGCGCATGGGTTTGGCTTAAAATGTCCTGTGGCGGTGTGAGAATGAATTCGACCTGCGCTCTTCGCCTTTCAAAATAAAGGCGGGTGGCTTCGCTTAAAATGTCATCTCGAAGTTCTACCATCAATTTTTCACGCGAATCAATCGAAGTCTGAGCTGTGTTCCAGATCAAATCTGATAATTCCCAATTCAGGTCAAAATCCCAACTTCGATTGGTATCGGGCGGACCCATAATGTAACGATCCGGATCATTTGTGCTGCCGCGGTCTAAGTCTAACGTATCCCCTTTGGAGAAGCTTTTTCCGACCGAAAACGATGGAATCAAAGCGCGAAACCGTGAAGCCCATTGCCAGCGCCTCGTCTTCCAATGACTCACGTTGGCATATTTGATCGTTTCCTTTTGAATGGTGCGAATAGAAGGTTCTTTCTGAAATAGAGTAAGCGCTAAGTTCCAACGCTCTTCGGAGAAAGAGAGCATATGTTTCGCTTCCATCCATTCAGGCGCAAGGATAATTTGGTAAACCCCCTCACTCGTTGCTGCGTAAAGGATTTCGTCTGATGCGGAAGAAAGCGTCATCCGGTTGATTCGAATCTTAGGAAAATTGTCTGGGAAATGATGCCATCGTTTATCGCGAGCATGATAAAAAAAGATTCCCTTTTCGGTCGCGGCGAGGAATGTCCCAAGTTTTGAGGAATAAGCCACATCGATAATCTGAGTGTCTAAAAGTCCGTTTAGGGAAAGTCGTTCCCAGTGATTTCCCTCATCTTCGCTGAACCATACGCCATTCGGAGTTCCGATGGCAACGATTGAGAGCGGTTCGCGGGCAAGCGTTATAGATTGCACACGTTCTTCGTCTGGAGATAGTTCGATCTCTAATTCGTTTGCAACATCAAAATCAGATTCTTCTATTTCTTCAGGTGTGTTCGTAATGTAAATTCGTTCAAAGGATCGCTTGTCGGGAATCATGCGGTATAGTCCGCGATCACTGGCGATAAAAAGCTCATTGGTGTCTGGATCAATTTCAAGACGGCGAATGTGTTGGTGAGCAAGCTCATTTGTTTCTTTCGGCCAGGTTCTTCCACCATCACGACTTTGGAAGAGTCCCCCTTCTGTGCCCAAGTAGAATACGCTTGGGTTGTTTGCATCTTGGCGCAAACTTAAGACATTCGATTCCAATTTGTTACCGCGAAATACCTGCTTCCAATTTTTGCCCTCGTTTTTCGATTCAAATAATCCCTGGGAGGTGAGAAGAAAAACTCGGTTTTTGTCGAAATAAAGTTCATGGATGGTTGCGTTCGTTCCCAGACCGATGAGCTGCTTCCAATCTTTTCCGTGATTGAAACTAGCATAGAGATTGCCCTGAGCTCCGATGAATAATGCGTTCGGATTTTTGGGGTGGATGGCTACGAATTCGGCGTGTCCTTGAATAGGCAGGTGAGACAGGGGCTGCCAGCCATTTGGGGCAGCGCTAGGGCCGCTTTGCCCGAAGGCCATTTTCGTGTATACTGCGCTTGCACACAATACGATCAAGCATATGCGAAAGATCGTTCTGGAAACGTATTGGATGGTTGACATAGTTTAATTTAAAATCATTTGTATTATAA
>JACOVU010000004.1 GCA_016177155.1 Candidatus Omnitrophota bacterium
CGTACCTGGTACTGTTACTAAATTCTACAATAGCGCCGTCGTGATTGATGTAGATGGGTCGATTTTGGGCCGTTACCGTAAAATGCATCTGCCGAATGATCCGTGTTACTGCGAAGAATTTTATTTTGCGAAAGGCAATCTTGGGTTTAAAACGTACCAAACCAAGTACGCAAAAATTGGCGTACTCCTTTGCTGGGATCAATGGTTTCCGGAAGCTGCGCGCCTCATCGCTTTATCTGGCGCTCAAATTCTTTTCTATCCGACCGCCATCGGATGGATGAAGGGAGAATCCAAAAAGGTCCGGCTTGAAGAAATCGGCGCTTGGGAGATTGTCCAACGCGCCCATGCGATTGCGAATGGTATTTTTGTTGCGGCAGTCAATCGAGTGGGCCGTGAGGGCAGGATCACTTTTTGGGGAAATTCATTTGTCGCAGGTCCATTTGGGGAAGTTTTGAGGCGGGCGAGCAGAACTCGAGAGGAAACTGTGATTACCGACTGTGATTTATCCCAAATCAAAAGAGTTCGTAGAGTTTGGTCGTTCTTAAGGGAAAGGAGAGTTGATGTTTACTAAAGGTTATCGCATGCCTGCTGAGTGGGAACAGCATGAAGCCACATGGCTTGCTTGGCCTCACGATTTGGAAACTTGGCCTCGTGAGATTGTGGATTTAGAGTCCACCTACGTGGAACTGATCGATTATCTCCATGGTGGAGAAAAAGTCCATATTTTGGTTCAGGATGAAGAAGTCGAAGCGTCCATGTCCGGGAAACTTTACCAACGAGGGATTACGAAAAACGTTTGGCTTCACGTGATTGAAACAGATAGCCCTTGGATTCGGGATTACGGTCCGACCTTTGTCATCAAAAAAGGAGCGCGCGCGCTCATTCGTTGGAAATTTAATGCCTGGGGAGAAAAATATAAGCCTTTTCACCACGACAGTTCAGCATCTAAACAGATGGCCAAGGAAGTAAATGTCCAGGAGTTTCGAATGGAAATGATTTTAGAAGGAGGTTCGATTGACGTGAACGGCCAAGGCACTTGCCTGACCACAGAAGAATGCCTGTTAAATCCTAATCGAAATCCAACTTTAAAACGAGTGGAAATCGAAAAGCACTTGGAGAATTTCCTCGGTATCAAACATGTGATTTGGCTTAAGAAAGGAATTGAAGGGGACGATACCGACGGCCATGTCGATCAAGTAGCAAGGTTTGTTAACCCAACGACCATGGTCGCGGCCTATGAAGAAGATTCAAAAGATCCAAATTTCAGCCGGCTCGAGGAGAATGTTAGGATTCTCACTCAGGCTTGCGATCAAGACGGGAAAAAGCTGAACGTCGTTACGATTCCTATGCCGGATCGAGTAGAGCATGGGGGCACTCGCTTTCCCGCAAGCTATGTCAATTTTTACATTGCTAATCAGTATGTGTTCGTTCCTATTTTTGGGGACGAACAGGACACCAAAGCGCTCGGAATCTTGAAGAGCTTGTTTCCAAGCCGAATGGTGGTTGGTATTCCAGCCATTCCTTTGATTTATGGTCAGGGCGCGATTCATTGTATGACGCAACAAGAACCTGCGGTGGTAGGATGATCCCACCACCTGCTTTACCGCTGCCAAAGGCAGCGAACTCCCGACGGAAGCAAGAGCGCGCTTTGTTGGGAACGTTTAAAATTGAAAGCGCGCTCTTGAAAAGCAGGTGGTTGGGATGAAAATTAAAAAGTTCAAAACCCGGACGGTCGAATTAGCCCAATACTTCCTATTCCGCTTGGTTTGTGTGTTCGTGGATCTACTTCCTTTTCGTTTGGCCTGTTCTTTGGGGAAGTGGATCGGATGCCTTCTTTATCTCGCTCTTGGGCGGTCCAGGGAAGTGGCACTGGAAAACTTAAATCAAGTTTATGGAAATGAAAAAACCGATTCTGAAATCAAAAAGATTGCCATCCAATCATTCGAAAACTTGGGGATGTTTGCGGTTGAATTCATTCGCATCCCAAAAATTTTAAATCAGCTGGATCGTTACGTCGTCATTCGAAATGAAGAATCTGTTTTGGAAATGCTCCAGCAGAAAAGAGGTGTCGTTTTAATTGTTTCTCATTTCGGAAATTGGGAATGGATGGGCGTGACCGCAGGCGCTCGCGCTCAGGAGAAAGGAATTAAAATTAACGCCGTTGCGAGAACGCTTGGGAACCCCTTTCTTTATCGGTATGTGGTCGAGAAACTTCGTGGGGCAACAGGGCTTCAGACGATGAATAAAAAAGGTGCGGCACGCGAAACCATGAAACGACTTGAGCAGAACGAAATTGTTTGCATTTTAATCGATCAGCATGAACGGAACGCAAGCGTTCCTGTCCCATACTTTGGAAGGCCTGCTTGGACCACTTCTTTACCTGCGGTTTTGGCCATTCAGCAAGGCGTTCCGATTATTCCTGTTTTTTCATTTCGACAAAAAAACGGGCCTATGATTGTCGATTTGGGAGAACCGTTTCCGGTCATTGACACCGGTGATTATGACCGCGATGTGATCGAAAATACGAAACAATATATGCAGGCGATCGAGCAAGTCGTGAGAAAACGGCCGGGTGATTGGCTTTGGATGCATGCAAGGTGGCGCGCCTCCCGTACCGAAAAAGTGAGGTAAGATGCGGTTACAGAGTTTTCTGGCACAATCAGGTGTCGCCAGCCGAAGGAACGTCATTTATGAGCTCGATCAGGGCAAAGTGAAAGTAAATGGCGAAGTGGTTCGTATTCCCTCTTACCCCATTTATCCAGACAAAGATGAAGTTACCTATGAAGGCCGCCCCGTCACAATCTCTTCAGATAAAGTATATTTCATTTTTAATAAGCCTCGAGGGGTTGTTTCAACGGTGAAAGATACCCACGGTCGCAAGACCGTGCTTGATTATTTTAAGGATGTGAACGTGAGACTTTATCCCGTTGGTCGTTTGGATCAAGACACAACGGGCTTGCTCCTTCTCACCAACGACGGTGATCTGGCCAATAAGCTCATGCATCCACGTTATGGTGTTGAGAAGGTGTATGAAGCAAAATTGGACAAAGAAGCAACCAAAGAACAAGTTGAGCAATTAGAGCGAGGCGTCATGGTAGAAGGATCGATGACTGCGCCCTGTAGGATTCACGTTTTGGGCGCACAAGATGGAAATCCGCGCGTGGAAGTTTTTCTCCACGAAGGAAAGAAACGTCAGGTCCGTGTCATGTTTCAATCCGTTGGAGTGCGTGTGGTTCATTTGCACAGGAAGCGGTACGGCCCACTGGTTTTGAAAGGTTTGACTCCCGGAAAATATCGCGCGCTTACTCAAGCAGAAGTAGAAACGCTTAAAAGAGCGGTAAGAGGTCAGACCTCCTCTGAATAAGAAACGTATGCTTCAGGACCTTCCCACACCGCGACTTCCACAAGCTTAGCATTTTCTCTGATTTCAGGTTTATTGAGTTTCTGAAAGAACCATTTGGCGATGTTTTCTGAAGTCGGATTGATTTTGTCGAACGGTGTAACTTCGTTGATGTATCTATGATCAAAGCGTGAGGCAAGGTTTCGAATCGCTTTTTCAATGTGGACGTAATCGATTCCAATATCTTCATGGTCAAGTTTTCTGCATTTGAACTTCGCTTCGACTTTCCAGGAGTGTCCATGAAGCGGCTCAGGTGCGCCCTTGTACTGTCTTAAGTTGTGGGCCGCTTCAAAGCGGGCTTCCACTCGAATGATAAATTGTTCTGACATCGGGTTCTCTCCTAGACAAAATAAGAGAGGTATTGTATAGTATTCCTCTCTTTTCTTCAAACAAGGAGTTAAATGATGTCAGAGCTTACGCTTACGGATTCCAATTTTAAATCTGAGGTTTTGCAATCCAAAACACCAGTTCTCGTTGATTTTTGGGCGGAGTGGTGTGGTCCTTGTCGGATGGTTGCCCCTGTCGTAGAAAAAATCGCCCACACTTATGCAGGCAAAATCAAGGTAGGAAAATTGAATGTGGATGACAATTCCGAAATTCCCGCGCAGTATGGGGTTCAAAGCATTCCTACTCTCATTTTATTCAAGGATGGTGAAGAAGCAAATCGGATGGTGGGTTATCAATCAGAGCAAAAGTTGAAAAGTACGATCGACTCTCTCCTCTAAGTTATTCACCTTCACCTATAAAAAGGAAAATGGAAGCATTGGCAGAACCGATTCAATTACCGGTCTTAGGAACGAACGGATATCCCTTGCAAGATGCCGCCGTTTACGGACCAATCCATTCCAGACGGTATGGGCATTCGCTTGGGATCAATCCCCTTCCCGTCACGTACAAATTTTGCGATTTTGATTGTGTTTATTGTCAATATGGTTGGACGCCTCAGCCATTGCCGCCGACCGCGGCAAGGACTGAGGAGTCCTCAGCTCAGACCGAGCTGAGGGCACTGCGCCCTGGTAGTCCTGCGAAAAAAACAAATGAGAGATTAAAATCTCTTGCCCAACTCATATCTGAAATCGAGTCAGCTTTCCAAAGATTTAAGGCCCAACGTACCCCGATTGATGTAATGACGATTGCCGGAAATGGAGAGCCGACGCTTTACCCCCGTTTCTTAAGGTTTGTTCAAGAATTAATCCAGTTACGCAACCGCTATTTTCCGAACGTGAAAATTGGAATCCTTTCTGACTCCACTCAGTGCCATCGCCTTGAAATTAAGCAGGCGCTGGAACTTTTGGATGAGCGTTGCATGAAATTAGATGCGGGCGATCAAGAAATCGTTGGACAGATCAACAAACCAATCGGAAAATTTAATTTTGAAAAAATGCTCGCGGCCTTGAAAGCATTACACAGTGTTACAATTCAAAGCCTTTTTGTACAAGGATCTTGTGGCAATGCAACGCCCAAACAAATTGACCATTGGATTCGGGCGATTGATTTTGTGCAGCCAAGTTCGGTTCAGGTGTACACGATCGACCGTCCTCCTGCCGATAGCGGAATTCGAGTTGTTCCGGTCGAAAGGCTTCGCGAAATCGCGGAATTGTGCGAAAAAAGAACAGGGATTTCAACTGAGGTGTTTGATTAAATTTTGCGATTCCTTCCCCCACAAGGGGGAGGAAATCACGGAGAGGAGTTTTTGCATGAGCATTAAGATGACAGAGGGAAAGTTCAAAGGACTATTACGTTTATCTAATTCGAAAGGTGTGATTGCAGCGGCAGCAATGGATCAACGTGGCTCGCTTCAGAAATCAATTGCAAAAGCGCGCGGCGTCGATGCGAAACAAGTTACACGAGAACAGATGGAAGAATTCAAAGTAGCGGTTTCGAAAGTTCTCACTCCTTACGCGACTGCAATTTTGCTCGATCCTGAATTTGGACTTCCCGCCGTAAAGGCTCGTGCCAAAAATGCGGGCGTTCTTCTCGCGTACGAAAAGACAGGCTACGATGCCGATAAGCCCGGCAGACTTCCTGATCTTCTCGACTTGGAATCAGTCGCACGCCTGAAGGCTAAGGGAGCAGATGCAGTTAAGATTCTTCTTTATTACACCCCTGACGAAAAACCAGGAATCAATGATCTCAAGCATGCTTGGGTGGAACGTATTGGTGCAGAATGCGTCGCGCATGACATCCCTTTTTTCTTGGAGTTTGTGGGTTATGATCCAGCGGGCGGTGATGAAAAGGGAATTGAATATGCAAAACGCAAACCGCACATTGTAAAAGAAAGTATGCGCGAATTTTCTAAACCCCAGTATCACGTAGATATCCTTAAAGTTGAAGTTCCCATCAATCCCGCTTTTGTGGAAGGTTCGAAGGCGAATAAGACAGGCGAAGTAGCTTACACGCGTGAACAAACCAAAAAATTATTCCGTGAAGCTGCTGATGTGGCAACAAAGCCCTTCATTTATTTGAGTGCGGGCGTTAACGATGATGTATTTCGCGAAAACCTTGAACTTGCCATTGAGGCGGGCACAAACTGGGCAGGCGTTCTTTGTGGTCGAGCGACGTGGAAGGAAGGAATTCCCGTTTATGCCAAAGAAGGATATCAGGGACTTGAGAAATGGCTTTTAGACCGAGGCGTTAAGAACATTCAAGCGCTCAACGAAGTGGTTCATCGCGGAGCACGCGGTTGGTGGGATAAATATGGCGGTCGTAACAAAATTGAAATTGTAGGGGCGGGCCCCAGTGCCCGCCCTGTATTGGCAGATACGCAACGGGCGCCCACAGGGGGGCGCCCCTACTGATTCTGTTATGCATCGTCGCAAACTCGGCAAAACGGGTCTTGAAATTTCGGAACTTGGGTTTGGGTGTTGGGCAATAGGGGGTACGAGTTACGGCCCAACGGATGACCGTGAGTCCTTAAAGGCACTTCGGCACGCGTTCGATCAGGGGATTAATTTTTTTGATACCGCCGATACTTATGGCCATGGGCACAGCGAGACCTTGATCAGCGAAGCCTTTAAGGAAAGTTCAAAGCGGACTCAGGTGGTGATTGCGAGCAAAGTCGGGTGGGATTTTTATCATGGGGGAAACAAGAAAAATTTTGATCCCGATTATATTCGCTTCGCCTGCGGTGAATCTCTTAAACGGCTTAAGACGGATTACATTGATCTTTATCAATTGCACAATCCAAGGCTTGAGGAAATTGAAGAGGGTTCGGTTTTTAAAGTTCTTGGCGAACTCAAGCGTGAAGGGAAAATTAGACACTGGGGAATTTCAATCTACCTGGCACGTGAAGGTGTCGCATCGATTGGGAAAGGGGCGGAAACCATTCAGGCGATTTACAACTTGTTGGACCAGCGAATTAAGCCTGAACTTACCTCGCTTTGCGGGGAGCGCGAAATTGGTTTGATCGCCCGCGAACCGCTTTATTGTGGGCTGCTTACCGATAAGTACGATCTGGAGACGAGATTCCAAAAGGATGATCATCGGAATCGTTGGATGCACGAAAAGTTGGAGGAAGATTTTAAGAAAATCAATCGGCTTAAAGAGGTGATTGATGTGAAGCGGGTTTCGTTGAAACAAGCAGCCATTGAGTTCGTGCTTTCTGAGCAAGCGGTTTCGGTGGTCATTCCGGGGATGAAAACAGTTTCTCATGTAGAGGACCATTTGCAGGCGGTCCGGTCTCCTCGATTGAAACAGGAAGAAATTGAAAAGCTCTGCAAATTATTTCAAGAAGACCAGCTTTTTCAGGTGGGTTTTTACCGAAATTGATAAATAAACATAAACAGCGAACAGTACCAGTTCTGGCCGACATGCTAGCAGAACTGGCGCTGTGTACACGAGAGGGGGAGAAAGTGACTGATATGGGAATGGTGAGGAAATCAATTCGATGGATGGGAAGTTTATTTTTGCTTATGGGATTTGTAACATCACCTGTGCTGGCTGAAGTGGACTTAGAGACGACTCAGAGCGCAGAGACGCTTGAGGAAACATCTCAGATCGAAATGTCTCAAACAAAAACACCAGCAGCACCACAAATAGATCCTAAAGAAATTCAAAAGGCGCTCGCCGAAGCAGGTTTCTATAAAGGCACGATCGACGGGGTGATCGGTAAAAAAAGCCGAGCTGCAATCCGAGCGTTCCAAGAGAAGCATGGTCTTAAAGCTGATGGCGTTTGCGGTCCGAAGACTTGGGAAAAACTCAAAGCTTATTTAGAGGAAGCTCAAGAAATGGATGCAGTTGATCAAGAGCTTGCCACTCCAACGGCAGATGAAGGAAATTCACTTACTGAAGACGCGGCAATGGACCCTTGGACAGAGCCTGAACCCGAACCCGAAAGTAGTGAGTTGAAGCAAAAGCTGGTTTCTTAACCTTGCGTCAAATTTCAAGCGGCGGCGTTGTCTTTAAGCGCGCGCCTTTGGGTGTTCAGGTTTGTTTGATTGCTCGAAGACGCTTTCAAGAGCTCGTTTGGTGTTTGCCGAAAGGGCATGTTGAACCGAACGAAAGTTTTGAAGAAGCAGCCCTCCGGGAAGTCAAGGAAGAAACCGGAATTTCTGCCCGCATTCTCGCTCCTCTCGGGCCGATTAGGTATTCCTTTTTCGATCTAGAAGAAAGGAAACGGATTTTGAAAACGGTTCATTTTTTTCTCATGCGGTATTCCAAAGGAAAACTGACAGACCATGACGATGAGGTTGAGTGCGCCAAGTGGTTTTTGCTTGGCGAAGCGCTTCAAAATGCTGAGTACCCGAGCGAAAAGGAGATTCTCAAAAGTGCCATTCGAAAACTGAAAGCATTGAAATGAGCAAGCGAAAACATCATTCTTTTGATGTGGCTCGTTCACTGATCAGTTGGTCCTTTGTTGGCATTGTGACCATTGTATTCTTTTTCCCGGTTTTTCTTACCGCCGTCATTCTATTCCCGTTTGATAGAAACGTAAAACAGATGCATCCCATAGCCTCTTTGTGGGCAAAAGCCATCTTATTGGTATGCCCCTTGATGCGAATCCACGTTGAAGGAGAAGAACATTTAGAGCATGGCAAAACCTATGTATTGGTAGCTAATCATCAAAGCCTTGCTGACATTATCACGGTCCTTCACCTCAATCATCCCTTTAAGTTCGTCGCAAAGCAGGAACTATTTTTGATCCCATTTATGGGCTGGGCACTTTGGTTTGCGGGGTATATTCCGCTGATACGAGGAGACCAAAAAAGCGGAAAAGAAGCTGTTAAACACATGAGCCGCTATTTAAAACATGGCGTCTCCATCCTCTTGTTTCCAGAAGGAACGAGAAGCCGCGACGGAGAAATTCATGATTTTAAGGTCGGGGCGTTTAAGCTGGCGGTCGAGGAAGGGGTTCCGGTTGTGCCGATTGTGATTCAGGGGACTCGCGATCTCATTCCTAAAGGGAGTCTTGTGATAGGGGATCGTGTCGAGGTCACCATGAAAGTCGGAAAGCCGCGCCTTTCTTCTCAGAAAGAACCTGGGTCAATTGAATCTTTTTGCCGAGAAACCCGGACAGAAATGATTGAAACACTGAAGAAACTCCGCACTCAAAGGGGTGGGGGATGATCCCCCACCACGGCAAGTCTTGTTAAATTATAGTTTTCATTACTATAATAGGTTACGTTAGACATAGCAGATGATGTTAAATTTTACGAACTCGGGTGGTGGGGGATGAAACGCATCGTGATTGTTCCCGATGGCGTAGGAGATTGGCCGCTTAAAGAATTAGGCGGAAAAACTCCTCTCGATGTTGCACAAAAACCCAACTTGGATGAACTTTCGCGGAATTCCATTTTGGGGACGCTCAAAACTTGTCCCGACGGGATGTATCCTGGAAGCGACGTCTGCGGTCTTTCCTTGATGGGTTATGATCCCAAAGTTGGTTATACGGGGCGCGCCCCGCTTGAAGCGGCGAACATCGGGATTGTGCTCAAGGCGGGCGAGCTTGCATTTCGATGTAACCTTGTGAATGAAGAAAATGGTATTCTCACTGATTATTCTGCCGGTCACATTTCAACGGAAGAAGCCGATCTTCTGATTCAAGAACTTCAAAGGAAACTCGGCACAAACCTTATTTCCTTTCATACCGGCAAAATGTACCGCCACATCATGTGGCATAAGCGCTCAAGTGATCTGGAGGTTCAAACCGATCAGCCTCATGATTTTCAGGGAAGTCCCTATGCCGAGCATTGGCCAAAGGGTAAGGGAGCTCAGATTCTGGTGGAACTGACTGAGAAGTCTAAAAAGATTTTATTCGATCATCCCGTTAATCGCGAGCGTGTCATAGAAGGGAAGAAACCTGCTAACATGATTTGGTTTTGGGGTGGCGGCGGAGCACCAAAACTCGAACCCTTTGAGAAAAAATACGGTCTTCGAGGAGGCGTCATCTCTGCGGTGGATTTGCTCAACGGTCTCGGTCGTTATCTCGAATGGGAAATTATTTCTGTTCCTGGCGCGACGGGTTATTTTGACACCGACTATGCGGCGAAAGGTCGTTATGCGATCGAAGCGCTCACGCGGCTCGACTTAGTTTTCATCCATGTTGAGGCGACGGATGAGGCAGGGCACGTTGGAAATTATAAAGAAAAAGTTCGAGCGATTGAAAATCTAGATCGCCATATTGTAGAACCTATTGTCGCTCACTTGAAAAAACTCCCTACTTGGAGACTTTTTGTCGCACCCGACCATTACACCCCCACTGTTAAAAAGACGCATGTTGCAGAGCCCGTCCCATTTATTTTCGCGGGTTCAGATCTTTCTTGTTCACGTTCCGAGCGGCCCTATACCGAGGCCGACTCAAAAGCAACCGGAATCGCACTGGACCGCGGTTACGAGCTGATGCTCCGACTGGTCAAAGGTTGGGCGCACTATGGATAAATCAGAAAACCGTACTTCGTTATTCGGCGGAGAAAGCAGGTGGTTGGGATGATCCCCCACCACTTTCCTGTACGTCATTGCGAGCGAAGCGCCGCCTTTGGCGAGCCTCGCCTTCGGCGGGAAGCAATCTTTGAGATTGCTTCGTCGTCCTGTACGGGACTCCTCGTCCGCCAGAGGACGGATCCGTCCGATTTTTGGTGGACAATGACAGGTTCAAGTTCTTCCAACAAAAGTGGTGGGGGATGAACCGTTTTACTCCGCTCTGGATTTTTCTTGTTATTTTTGTTCTAGGTGCAATTTATCTTCCAGGTTTTGCGAAGTATTTAAAACTCAAACGCAAGGATCAAGCGCTTTATCAAGAGCTTGAAGCGCTCAAACAGGAAATCGCGAAACTCGAAGAGGAAGAACATTTGCTCAAAACAGATTTGACCAAACTCGAAGAAGCGGTTCGTCAGGAACTTGGACTTGTGAAACCTGGTGAAACAGTCGTTCGTGTCATTGAAGAAGAAATCCCCGCCGAGCCTCCCGCACCGAAGTCTACGTAAATTCTTTTTGTATAAAATAAAAAGCCTCTTCGAAATGAAGAGGCTTTTCGCGAATTGGTAGCGGGGGCACTTGACGCTTAATGCGTCAAAGTACTACGCCGGGCGATTTTGGAAGTCGCCTCGGCTATCCCCGCAATACTTTCCGAACAAAAAAGGCCAAGCGTTTTGCACTTGGCCTTTTTTAGAAAGTATAGCGGGGGCCGGATTTGAACCGACGACCTCAAGGTTATGAGCCTTGCGAGCTACCAGGCTGCTCCACCCCGCGCCGAATTTAAAAAGAGCAAACCCACTAATTTGGATTTACTCGAATCATGGGAATTTGCAGGAAGCACATATTATACTCTGGTTAACTTTGAAAACAAGACCTATCTAAGCTCATTGACTCCAGTTTTGCGCGTTGATAGAATCCTGACGTGAACGTAACCTTTTATCTGATCCTCTTTCTTGTTTTATGTGGTTCTGCTCAAGCCCGAGAAGATTATTCTGCCGAAGCTAAAGTTACCCTCCCGCTTGGGCGCGGAGAGCAGTCTCATGAAATGCAACCCTACGTGGTTGAGCGCGTTGCCGATGGAGATACATTCCGCCTTCCGAATGGCCAAAACCTTAAGCTTGCCGAAGTGAATGCCCCCGAAGTTCATCATGCCCCGAAACTGACCCAAGAGGCGAAACGTTTCCGAAAAGAGGTTTGGACGTACCGCACTTGGGGCGTGGAAGCTCAAACGCTTGTCGGGAAATTACTCAACCAAAGTCAAAATGAAATCAAGGCAGAATCCAATGGGGAAACTTTTGATGAAGAGGGAAATTTGCTGACGAACGTTTACATTCCATTGAATCGCTTGGAAACGGGAATGATCCCAGACGGGACAGTTATTTTAGAAAAAGGGAATGAGCAGTACGAAATTTTTCTCAATGCTTATTTGGTGAAACTGGGTCTTGCCGAAGTCGTGGATCAAAATGGCGGAACACATCAAGAGCTGCTGCGAATGCTAGAGGCCGAAGCCAAGAAGAATAAGCGGGGACTTTGGGCTTAAGGAAATTTTTATTTGGAGGCTGAATGAATTGTCCGGTTTGTCGTGAACCCATGATTGTTTTGGAATATGACCAAGTGGAGATTGATCATTGTGTCTCCTGCAAAGGCATTTGGCTTGATCGAGGCGAGTTGGAACTCTTGCTGGATAACGGTGAGGAGGGCAAACATCTTCTTTCTTCCTTTCAAGGAGAGCCGAATCCGAAAGAAAAACCGAGAACTTGCCCCATTTGTTCCAAAAAGATGGAAGTTGTTTTGTGTGAAGACGTTCAGATAGATCGATGCCAGGCAGGTGATGGATTGTGGTTTGATCTTGGCGAACTTGAGTGTATTTTTCGGCTCAGCGGTCTCGGGGGGAATACGAAGGTGCTCGAGTGGCTTAAGCATATTTTTGCAAAAGCGGTTTAACGAAGGAGGAATTCCATGGGTATTGGTTTGTGGATGGTATTAGCGGTAGTCGCGATTTTGGTGCTTTGGGTAATCGGTTTGTACAACGGACTTGTTGGCGCACGAAATCAGGTACGGAATAGTTGGTCTCAAATTGATGTCCAACTCAAACGGAGGCATGACCTCATTCCTAATTTGATTGAGACCGTGAAAGGTTATGTGCAGCATGAGCGTGGAACACTTGAGAATTTGACTCAAGCGCGAAGCCAAGCGATGAATGCCACCACGGTCGGGGATAAAGCGCGCGCGGAAGCTCAGTTAAGCGGTGCGTTGGGGAGATTGCTTGCGGTCGTTGAAAATTATCCGGACCTTAAGGCAAATACGAATTTTCTCAGTTTGCAAGAAGAGCTAAGTTCGACCGAAAATCGGATTGCCTTTGCGCGGCAAAATTACAACGATCAGGTGCTTTCCTACAACAACAAGATTCAAATGTTTCCCTCCAATGTGATTGCAACGAGCTTTCACTTCAAGGCAGAAGAGTATTTTGAGCTTGAAGACCAAGCCCAAAAGGAAGTTCCAAAGGTTAAATTTTCCTAAAGCTGAGACTTTATGTGGGAGATCATCGAAGCTAATAAGAGGAAGTCTTTTTTCCTTTTAATCGGGATGGGATTTTGTCTCATCACTTTGGGTTACGCGTTGGGTGAAGCTTTCTTTCCTCCCGAGGGCGGGATACTGGGCATTGCCCTGGCTTCGAGCATTTGGTTTATCATGTCTCTTGTGAGCTTCTTCTCAGGAGATCAAATTCTTTTGTCGGTCAGCCGCGCTAAGGAAGTAACCCGGGAAATTCATCCACAGCTGTTCAATATCGTAGAAGAAATGAAGATTGCAGCCCATCTTCCTGCCATGCCCAGAATTTTCATCATGGACGAAGAAGCTCCAAACGCTTTTGCGACGGGAAGAAAACCTGAACGAAGCGCTGTAGCGGTTACCACAGGTCTTCTTTCCCGCCTCAATCGTGACGAGCTTCAAGGAGTCATTGCTCATGAAATGTCTCACATCCTGAATCGGGACATTTTGTTTATGACGCTGGCAGGCATTATGCTCGGGAGCATCGTGTTGATTTCAGATACATTTTTGAGAGTGAGAATTCGTTCGTCAGGTTCATCTCCCAGGTATCGGGCGCGGAGTTCCGGTAGCGGTCAAGCGCAAGCCATCATGTTTTTGGTAGCACTTCTCCTTTTGATTTTGGCGCCGATCGCAGCGCGCCTGCTTTACTTTGCTCTTTCGAGGAGGAGGGAGTATCTTGCCGATGCGAGTGGAGCGCGTCTCACTCGGTATCCGGAAGGTCTTGCTTCGGCCCTTCAGAAAATTGCTGATTCCGTGGTCGAGCTTCCTACCGCCAACCGAGTGACCGCTCCTATGTATATTGTGAATCCGTTTGGCGCTCGCTCGATGGGCTTTTCGGGTTTTCTGAGTACCCATCCGCCCGTTCGTGAACGAATCCAAATTTTGAGAAGTATGGCAGGAGGCGCGAGCTATGCAAGTTACCAAAACGCGTTTGCTTCCGTGATGGGGAGGCACGTTCCGATTATTCCGCCTTCTGGACTTAAAGATGCGGGTGAAATTTCAGTCCGAAAGCCATCGGTCGAAGAGGCGAAAAAACAAGATGCAAAGAGCAAAGCGCGCGGCCTTGGGGATTTAACCAGGGTTCTAAATCAATTTGCCTTTTTAACTTGTGTGTGTGGACTCCGGATTAAAGTGCCGCCTGATTTCAAACAACCCAAAATTGTGTGTCCTAAATGTTTGACTTCGCTCCAGAATCCTTTTCAAGGGCGAGTTCAAGGTGGTGAAAACCTTCCCCAAGAATACGTTCGCCAAAGCCACAACTGGGAATCTTTTTCCTGTCGGTGCGGGAAATTGATTCAGTTATCGCCCGCGTTTTCGGGATCGAATGTTGAGTGTACGAATTGCGGTCAAAAGATCCTCATCGAAAATGCGCTCGCCGTTCCCTCATGAATCTTAAACATTTCGTCTACCGCCTTGAATATGGATTCGTTCGGTTCATGAGCGGATTTTTGGCGCTCCTCCCGTTTTCATTCGCTTTGAAACTCGCTCGACTCCTCGGGCGGTTTTTGTACGTTGTTTTCAGGAAGCCACGAAGGATGGCGCTTGAAAATTTAAGAGAGGCATTCCAAAGGGAAAAATCGGAACGTGAAGTTCATAGGATTGCACAAGGGGCTTTCATTCATCTTGCGGAATTTGGAATCGAATGGCTCAGAATGCCCTACATGATTCAAAACCCTGAGCGGTATTTAATCGAAGTCTACCACAAAGATAAGATTCACAAAGCGCTTCAAGAAAAGAAGAAAGGAGCTATTGTTTTAATTGGGCATACGGGTAATTGGGAAATTATGGCGCTCATGGGAGGGCTTTTGGTTGCAAAGCCTGTCCAAGTTCCTCTATACGCGGTTGCCCGGCCTCTTAAGAATCCTTATCTGTATGACTATGTGATGAAACTTCGTGGGGGGATGGGGCTTAAGACCATCGATAAGTCGGGCGGCGTTCGTGATACCTTTGACCGTTTGACGAAAGAAAATGCGATCGTTTGCATTTTGGTGGATCAACGTGTCAGCGAGGGCAGTGTCGAAATCAATTTTTTTGGTCGACCTGCACTAACCACGAGTCTTCCCGTGGTAGCGGCGCTTCGCCTGGGAACGCCTATTTTCTTCAACTTTCTTTACCCCGTTAGACATAGCGCCCCGCGCTGCGGGATGTCTAACGGGGTTAACCGAACGTCCCATTATCGTTACGAGATGAAGGTGGAAGGGCCAATTACGATTGAACGAACAGGTGATTTTAAGCGGGACATTCAAACGAATACGCAACACTTAATGGATCGGATTGAGCGAGAAATCAGGAAAGATCCTACTCGGTGGCTTTGGATGCACAACCGTTGGCGTGTTGCCCACGGTGCAAAAGATTGATATAGTATTGTCTTTCTTTCTGATGATAATCAGGGCGGCACTTTTAGGCGTTCCGGAACGCCTAAAAGTACTGTCCTGATTTCCGATAAATAAACGAACTTCTATTTTAATGATAATCAGGGCGGCGCACTTGCCGCAAAGCAGCAAGTACAGCCTTGGAGCTTTGATTTATAATCGAACCGGTCTATTTTTAATGTAGCTCCGGCGGCGTAGCTCAGTTGGTAGAGCAAGGGACTCATAAGCCCTGGGTCAGTGGTTCGATTCCACTCGCCGCCACCATTCGCCTTGAGCCCGATCGGAGCGAAAGGACGAATGGCACCAAAGCCGACCGCTTTGGTGGCGATATTGGAAAAGAAATCTGTGCTGCACCGATCCCCTGGTTTTTGTTTTTTCGATTTATCATGGTGCCGCCACGCTTCTTTACGCAGGCAAATATGATCCCAACCACCTGCTTTTCTGCCGTTTCGTTCAGGTGGTTAGATGATGAAACGGCAGGATTTCTTTCAGAAATACAAGAGCGCAGTTTCAAGATCGAGTGCGTTCTAGTAAAGCAGGTGGTGGGATGATTCGCGACCAATTCCTCAAAACCATTCAGAAGTTTCGCATGATCGAAAAAGGCGAAACCGTTCTCATTGCTGTTTCGGGCGGGGCTGATTCAGTCGCGCTACTTCATTTGCTCGCAGAACTCCGAAAACCTTGGAAGCTTCATCTCACCATTCTCCATGTGAATCACAAGCTCAGGGGAAAAGAATCTGATCAAGACGAAGCGTTTGTGAGGAAACTTGCGAGGCGTTTTAAGATTCCGATTTTTGTGTTCAAGGTTGAGGTAAGAAACAAAGCAAAGAAAGAAAAAAGTTCGCTTGAAGAGGCGGCACGTGAAGTCAGGTATCAATTTTTTGAACAAATGGCGGAGACGAAAAAGGCAAATAAAATTGCTTTGGCTCACAATCAGGACGATCAAGCTGAAACCGTTCTGATGCGTATCATTACCGGAACAGGCCTTCAAGGGCTTCAGGCGATTCGACCCAAGCGCAAATTGAACCGCACGTTCCTCATTCGCCCTCTCATTGAAATTGCGCGCGGTGATATTCGAAAGTTTGTGAAGGCGAACCAGATTTGTTTCCGAGAAGATCGGTCAAATCGATCACTTCAATTTTTAAGGAATCGAATTCGGTTGAAACTTATTCCATTGATCGAACGCTCCTTCAATCCGCAAGTGAAAAAGGCGCTCGCAAGACTACCTCACTTGTTGGATGTCGACCTTTCGTTTCTTGAGGAAACCTCAGCGGTTTTCTACAGGCGTCTTGCAAACAGAGAGCAAGCCGATGAAGTTTTATTTCCAAGAAAGTCTTTCCTTCAACTCAAGCCTTCCATCCAATATCGTTTGGTGAATCGTGCCATGCGCGAACTGTCAGGCGCAGAACTTGATTTCAATCACTGGAATTTATTTTTAGAGTTGCTTACGACAAAGGATAAATTTTCGCTTCAACTTCCCAAGGAGCTTTTTATCTCACTTTCTCGGGAAGCGGTGCGGATCTATCAAAAAAGGAAAATATCACGCGCTTCATTTTCATATGAGTTTTCAGTCGGCGACTCCGTTTACATTCCTGAAATTAATTCCACCATTGTCTGCGAATCGCTCAACAAGCGAGTGCGTGTGATTCGAAAAACAAATAAAAACTTTGATATTTTTGATGGAGACACACTTTCTTTTCCGCTCACGGTCCGCAATCGAAAGCCCGGAGATCGATTGCAACCCTTGGGGCAAAAAACTTCCGTCAAATTGAAGGGTTTTTTGATCAACCGGCACATCCCAATTGAAGAACGAGATCGACTTCCCATTGTTGTTTCAGACGGTCAAGTTGCTTGGGTTGGAGGAGTGGGGATGGGAGAAGCGTTCAAAGTGAGCGCCAACACGAAACGTTTTGTGCGAATTTCTCTCCTTCCAGGTAGTTAAACTCGCCATTTTTTGCTTAAGTATAGGCGATACAATAGGTTACAAATTACTTGCCCCTGCCTATGTTTACTGTTAAAATAATCGACTGTGGAAAATATGAATCCGAACGCCAACAAGTCAAATTTTAAAAACAGCACCGGAGCAAAACGCACCCAATTTCAAAAAGGTGCAACTCCGCCCCAAAAAGGTCCTGATTCAGAACGAAGGCGTCTCATCGCGTTCCTGATTGTTCCGCTGATTTTCTTTGTCCTTCTTCAAATTTTTGTTTTGCCTAAGATGGAGATGAAACAACTTTCCTACAGCCAATTTTATGAGATGGTGACCCACAATCCGAGCACCGGTGAAATTGAATCGGTGGAGATGGTGGAGAATATGGTTCGCGGAAAACTGAAAGACGGTTCTTTTTTTCAAGTCAACACGCCGCCAAATGATCCAGAACTCATTCCGATTTTGAGGAGGAGCGTAACGAACTTCAACATTAATCCGCCACAAATGTTTTGGCGGAATTTGATTTACTCCGTTCTTCCCGTGTTACTTTTGATCGGGTTTTTTTGGTTTTTCGTTTATCGCGGGGTTCAGCAAGGAGGCGGAAAGATTTTTTCTTTTGGAAAGTCACGCGCAAAGTTATCAGGTGATCGTGAGCGCACTACATTTAAAGATGTAGCCGGCGTAGATGAAGCGAAAGAAGAGCTTCAAGAAATCATTGAATTTTTAAAAGATCCTGGTAAATTCCAAAAGCTCGGTGGAAAAATTCCAAAAGGTGTTTTACTCCTCGGGCCGCCGGGAACTGGAAAAACACTTTTAGCGAAAGCCGTAGCCGGCGAAGCGGATGTTCCTTTTTATTCCATCAGCGGTTCTGATTTTGTTGAAATGTTTGTGGGAGTTGGAGCGGCACGCGTCCGCGATTTGTTTGAGCAGGGCAAACGCGCATCCAAAACCAGCGGTCGCGGAGCGATTATCTTCATCGACGAAATTGACGCGGTCGGACGCCAGCGGTTTGCGGGAATTGGCGGCGGACACGACGAACGCGAGCAAACTTTGAATGCCCTTCTTGTAGAAATGGATGGTTTTGATGCGCATGCGGGCATTATTTTAATTGGAGCTACTAATCGCCCCGATGTATTAGATCCCGCACTCCTTCGTCCGGGCCGATTTGACCGGCAGATTGTGGTAGACCGGCCGGACATTAAAGGCCGTGAAGCGATTTTGAGCATTCATACCCGAAATCTCAAGTTGGCGAAAGATGTGGATTTACAGAAATTGGCGCGCCAGACCCCTGGATTTTCTGGAGCGGATCTTGCTAATTTAGCCAATGAGGCAGCGCTTCTTGCTGCTCGTTATGATAAAAATGAAGTGGGTCAACCGGAGCTAGAAGCTTCGATTGAGCGCGTGATGGCCGGGCCTGAACGGAAGTCCCGCGTGATTTCCAAAGACGAAAAAGAAATCGTAGCAGTTCATGAATCGGGGCATGCGTTGCTGACGCTCCTTGTGATGGGTTCTACGGATCAACTTCACAAAGTTTCGATCATTCCCCGAGGCCATGCAGCGCTGGGTTATACGCTTCATTTGCCGCTTGAGGATCGTTATCTGGTCCGCGAGAAGGAACTGATTGATAAAATTACCGTTCTATTGGGCGGGCGTGTGGCTGAAGAGATCACTTTTAATCAAATCACAACAGGGGCTCACAATGACCTTGAGGTGGCAACCAATTATGCCCAACGGATGGTGTGTGAATACGGGATGAGTAAGCGTTTGGGGCATCTCACCTTCGGCAAAAAAGATCGCGAGGTATTCTTAGGACGAGACCTTTTGCGTGACAAAGACTATTCGGAAAGTACCGCTGTTGCCATTGATGAAGAAGTGCGCCGCATTGTGGAAGAATGTTATGAACGCGCTAAGAGAATTTTGAAGGAGAATGTAGATAAGCTTAAGAAACTCTCCGATAGGCTCTTAGAGAAAGAAGTTTTGGATAGCGAGGAAGTGAAACAGGTGGTCGGCTTGAACCATCTTCCAAACGCTCAAAGTTCATAAGGGTGTCCGTGACCCTCAAATCCATGTTTTGGAAAGCCAGGCAAGTTACCTTTTCTTTCGAACACCCACTCATCATGGGGATTTTAAACCTCACCCCCGATTCATTTTATGATGGCGGAAAGTTTCTGAGCCCCGACCGCGCCTTGGATCAAGCGTTGCGCCTCGTTCAAGAAGGCGCTCATCTTCTAGATATCGGAGCGGAATCGACACGTCCTGGGGCAAATCCCATTTCGGAAGAAGAGGAATTGAGTCGATTACTTCCTGTGCTGGATCGCCTGAAAGGTGAAACCTCAATACCGATTTCAATTGATACCACAAAGTCAAGCGTTGCCCGAGAAGCGCTCAAGCGGGGTGCTTGCGTCATTAATGATGTGAGCGGTCTTCATCAGGACGAACGTTTGGCTGATGTGGTCAGTGAGTTTGGTGCAGGGCTGATTCTCATGCACCGGCGCGGCACACCCATAACCATGCAGCGTGCAACCGATTACGATGATTTAATCGAGGATGTAAGTCGTGAACTTACTGAGAGCATGGGGCGAGCGGAATCGCACGGCGTTTCGGCTGAGCAAATAGTGATCGATCCAGGAATTGGTTTTTCCAAGCGAGCGGAACAGAATTTGGAGATCCTTGAACGACTAGGTGAGTTTAAACGGTTTGGACGTCCCATCTTGATTGGGCCGTCCCGAAAATCTTTTGTTGGAGCGGTGGTAAACGCTGCTCCTGACAAACGGCTTTTTGGGACGGTGGCCGCCTGCGTTTTGGCTTCGGAGCGTGGCGCTCAAATATTTAGGGTTCATGATGTTTGGGCAGTTAAAGAAGCATTAGCTGTAACCGATGCAATTGTGAATTCAAAAAAGAAGGTTTCGTTCCAATGAGTGGACATTCGAAATGGGCGAGTATTAAACATAAGAAAGCGTTGGTGGACGCCAAGCGCGGAAAAATTTTCACGAAACTCATCCGCGAAATTACCGTGGCCGCCAAAGCGGGCGGCGGTGATCCCGATACAAATCCAAGACTTAGACTTGCCATCTCAACAGCTAAAAACGCGAATATGCCTGCCGATAATATTGAACGGGCGATCAAGAAAGGGACAGGTGCGCTCGAAGGAGTGAATTATGAAGAGGCAGCCTACGAAGGTTATGGTCCGGAAGGGGTTGCAATTTTGGTCCAGTGCTTGAGCGACAATAAAAATCGAACCGCCTCTGAAATTCGCAATATTTTTTCCAAAAAATCAGGTAATCTTGCAGGAGCAGGTTCAGTGTCTTGGCTTTTTGAGAAAAAAGGTCTCATTATTGTCAGTGCCGATCAAGCAACTGAAGACCAACTGATGGAGCTTGTCTTGAATGCGGGTGCTGAAGACCTAACGCGAGCAGGCGATAAGTTTGAAATTCTTGCTGCTCCACATGATTTTGAAGCCGTGAGAAAGGCGCTTGAGGATGCCAAGGTTCATTGTGAGTCAGCGGACATTCAGATGATTCCAAAGAACTTAGTTCCGGTCCATGCGGCTGGCGCGAGGCAGGTTTTGGCATTGATTGAAGCCCTGGAAGATCATGATGATGTCCAGCATGTTTATGCCAATTGTGATATTCCCGATGAGGTGATGAAGGAGGTGGGAGCGGGTTAATCTCCCTACAACGATGCGTATTGCCGGCATTGATCCAGGAACGATTATCACCGGTATTGGGATTTTGGATGAGAGCGCAAAAGAACCCAAGCTTGTTTTTTCAGGGATTATTCGCACTTCTCAGAAAGAACCGATTGCGAAGCGGCTTAGAACCATTTTTGGAGGACTCAGGACGCTTTTCCAAGAATGGAAGCCCGAGGTCGTTGCACTCGAAAATGTTTTTTATCAGAAAGATTTCAAGGCCGCTGTCAAAGTGGGCGAAGCGCGTGCCGTGGCCATGCTAGCAGCCACTTTAAATGGAATTCCTGTCGTGGAATATCCGCCTGCGCGGGTGAAACAATCCATTAGTGGTAACGGCCGCGCGGCAAAAGATCAGGTCCAATATATGGTCAGGCAAATCTTAGGCGTGCGCGGTTCTTTAAGTCCTGATTCTGCGGATGCAATTGCGGTTGCGCTTTGTCATATTCATTCTCGGAAATTTGGAGAGATCGAAAAGGAAATGTCTCATGTATAGTTATCTGGCTGGTGTGTTAACCGAAAAATCGCACACCAGCGTCACGATCGACGTAAACGGGATCGGTTTTCAACTTACGATTCCGCTTTCGACTTATCAAAAACTTCCTGAAGTGGGCGGCAAGGCGAAGCTTCTTACTCAACATATCGTTCGTGAGGATGCCGAATTTCTGTTTGGATTTTTTACTGAAGAGGAACGCTCTTTATTTAAACTGTTGATGAGCGTTTCGGGAATTGGACCAAAACTTGCCATTACCGTTCTCTCGGGTCTTGGACTTCAGGAACTTAAGCGTGCAATTGTCGAAGGTTCTGTGACGGCGCTTACGGCGATTTCCGGTATCGGGCGTAAAACGGCAGAGCGAATTATTGTGGAACTCAGAGAAAAGATTGTGGTGGAGGGCCGAGTGGAAGGGAATTCCGAAGCCTGGCTTTCTAAACATGAAGTGCTCGTTCAAGATTCAATCCGCGCTTTGGTTTCCTTGGGCTACAGCAAGCAAAATGCGAAGGCTGCGATCCAAAAGGTGCTTGAGACTCGTCGAGACGGCCGTTTAGATACCGAAGAACTCATTCGGGAATCACTCAAACAAATTCAATATGTCTAACGCCAACATTGAACCGGATCGTTTGGTCGCTCAAGTACTTCGCGAAGAAGACGTTGAGTTTGACGTTTCTTTAAGGCCGACTCAATTTCGTGAGTTTGTAGGTCAGGAAAAAATCAAAGAGAACCTCACCGTTTACATTCAAGCTGCGCTCAAGCGGAAAGAGCCGCTGGATCATGTACTTCTCTTTGGCCCTCCGGGACTTGGGAAAACGACCTTAGCCCATTTGCTTGCGAAAGAAATGAAAGCTAATATTCGGATTACGTCAGGGCCTGTTTTGGAACGCGCGGGCGATTTGGCGGGTTTGCTTACCAATTTACAGGAAGGGGATGTGCTGTTCATCGATGAAATCCACAGGCTCTCTCATGTGGTGGAAGAGTACCTCTATCCTGCGATGGAGGAATTCATTTTGGATATCATGTTGGACAAAGGTCCGAGCGCAAGATCGGTTCGAATCAATCTCCCACAGTTCACATTGATTGGGGCAACCACTCGAAGCGGTTTGCTGACCTCGCCGCTTCGTTCCCGGTTTGGAATTGTGGAACGGATTAATTATTATTCGGATGAAGAACTGACTCAGATTGTGAAGCGGTCCGCTAAAATATTAGCTGTTGAAATCGATGCAAGCGGAGCGGGGGAAATTGCGAGACGTTCCCGCGGGACGCCGCGAATAGCGAATCGACTCCTCAGGCGCGTGCGGGATTTTGCTCAAGTGAAAGCCGATGGAAAGGTGACTCGGGAAGTGGCTGATCAAGCACTGAAGATGCTTGAGGTGGATGAAGCAGGTCTCGATCAAATGGATAAGCGGATTTTGAAATATCTTTTATATGAGTGCGACGGCGGTCCTGTGGGACTCGGCACGCTTTCCGTGGCCGTTGGCGAAGAAACCGAAACAATTGAAGAAATTTATGAGCCTTATTTAATTCAAAAAGGTTTTTTGAAACGGACCTCCTCAGGACGGGTGCTCACGAGGCTTGCGTACACTCACTTTGGGGTTGAGCCAGGGAAAAAACAAAAGGAGCTTTGGTAAGTGGGTTCGATTGGAAAATTGCTTGTGCTTTTTGGTTTTATCTTGATTCTAACAGGGTTGCTCGTTCAGGTGGCTGGGAAACTTCCTGGAGTTGGAAGGTTGCCGGGAGACATTTATATTCGGAAAGGCTCTTTTACCTTTTATTTTCCGCTCGCAACTTCCATTTTAATTAGTATTGTGCTGTCACTGATTCTTTCTTTATTCTGGAGAAGGTAAATCGATGCAATCAGTTGTTTTGTGGAAAGCGATTCTTGAGATCGGGTTCATTTGGATTTTAGTCTACTCAATTATCCGCTTCTTTCAGGGGACGCGTGCCGTTCAAGTATTGACGGGTCTGATCATTTTAGTCATTCTTTTTAACGTTGCCAAAATTTTGGAGCTCAGTACGATTAATTGGGTGCTCACAAAGCTCTTCGCGGTTGGTGTGTTGGCCTTCCTCATTCTCTTCCAACCTGAACTTCGTCGCGGCCTCGCAAGAATCGGCCAAAATACCATTTTTAACCCGTTCCTCAAAAAAGGAGGGACGGTGGATGAAGTGGTGGAAGCCTGCCAGCGGATGTCCAAAATGAAGCGCGGGGCACTCATTGCGATTGAACGGGAAGCGGGTCTTCGGAACTATATCGAAAGCGGAATTCCTTTGGATGCCAAGGTCAGTTCTGAGCTTTTGATCACCATTTTTGCTACCAACACTCCGACTCATGATGGAGCGATTGTGATTGAGGGCGATCGGGTTGCTTCGGCGGGTTCTCTTTTTCCCTTGAGCCAAAATCCAGAGCTTCCGCGTGTTTTGGGAACGCGGCATCGCGCAGCGATTGGTTTAACCGAAGAAACGGACGCTGTTTGTGTTGTGGTTTCCGAAGAAACAGGTGCAATCTCCGTTTCCGTTTATGGAAAACTCACCCGTGACTTAGATGAAGAAGGTCTCCGCCGCGTATTGAAAAGTTTGTTTCGTCCCGAGGAGCGTGGTCGCGCCTTCGTGGACTATGTTCAGCAACGGTTTCGTTTTAGCGGTTTTGGGAAACGTCAAGGCGAGGCAAAGGGATGATCCCACCACCTCCCATACAAAAACATGCTCAGCCAATACTCGTAAGAAAAGGGGGACAGACTATAGTCTGTCCCCCTTTTCTTGAGAGGCATGTTTTTGAAACGCTTCGCGTTTTCCCCCTACGGGAAAGATGGGAGGTGGTGGGATGAAGTTTGGTATTGGATTGCTCACTGAAAATTGGCACTTGAAACTGATCTCGCTTATTCTTGCCATTGGATTTTGGTTTTATGTGGTCAGCGAAGAAAGTATTGAAGTGACCAAAACGATTCCTTTGGGAGTGCTTCCGCCCAATGAGAAATTGAGCGTGGTGAAAACTTCTGCTTCGCACCTGGAGGTTACGTTTCAATCTCCAAGGCATCTTTTTTCTGCTCTTTCGGCGGCAAACGTGACGGCTCAGCATAAAATTACAGGGACACAAAAGGCAGGAGATTACTCTTTTAATGTGAATCCAAGCGATTTCACGCTTCCCGCGCCTGAAATTCGGATCATTCGAATTTTTCCTTCTTTTGTCACCGTCACACTGGATGAGGTCATTGTCAAAAAATTGACGGTTCAAGTGGAATTTGTGGGAGAGCCCGCTTATGGTTATCGGGCTGATCAGGAAGGGGTAGAATTAGATCCAGACGCCGTGTTGGTGGAAGGACCAAAGGCGATTCTTGAAAAAATGGACACCATTAAGACCGAACCGATCCAGCTTGTCGGTCGTGTCAGGTCTTTTCGCAGGACTGCACGGATTCGTTCCACCCCTGAACTTCGGGTAGTAGGAGACGGGATTACCGAGGTTCAAATTCCGATCAAAGCCGAGTATGCCGAGCGCGAACTTCCCGATATTTCAGTCAAGCCTTTTGGAGCACCTTCAGGAGATCATTATGCGATGGTGCGAACCGAGAAAGTTTCCGTTGTGCTTAAAGGCCCGCGTGCGATTTTGGATAAGTTGGTGGCGAGTGACCTGCTGGCTTATGTCGAGGTAGAAGGTCTTAAGGAAGGCGTGCACCAAGTTCCCGTGAAAATGATTTTGCCTCAGGATCTTACTCTAAAAGGTGATTCACCGCTTGCCGCTGTGGAAGTGAAAAAAATAAATTTCTGATCTCCCAACTCAACTTTTCCTCATGTCTCAAGAACAATTAGTGACGCTTGGCTTAAATGTCGACCATGTAGCAACGGTGCGTCAAGCTCGAGATGGGCAAGAACCCAATCTGATCCAGGCAACGCGTGAAGGAATTCAGGGCGGCGCGAAAGGGATTACCACCCATTTGAGGGAAGACAGAAGGCATATTCAAGATGAGGATGTGTTCAAACTCAAGCGTGCAATTTCAGTACCACTTAACCTTGAAATGTCCATTCAGGAAGGGATTGTTCGAGTTGCTTGCAAGCTCAAGCCGGCGAAGGCTTGTTTTGTTCCCGAAAAACGCGAGGAACTGACCACGGAAGGTGGTTTGGATGTCGTGCGTGAAAAAGGGAGAATCGCTCGCGCCATTGACCAACTTCAGACGAAAGGCGTCATCGTCAGTTTGTTTGTCGATCCCGTTCCAAAACAAATACAAGCTGCTTATGATGTGGGTACAGATTTTATTGAACTTCATACGGGTTGTTATGCAAATGCAAAAGGAAGCAAGCAAACGCAAGAACTCAGACGGCTTAGCAAAGCGGCTTGCCTTGCTCATTCGTTGGGCTTGGGCGTGAATGCGGGGCACGGTCTCAATTATGAGAATGTGAAACCGATCGCTCAGCTTCCATTTATGGAAGAGCTCAATATCGGTCATGCCGTTGTTTCAAGGGCTATTTTTGTTGGGATGAAGGAAGCCGTGCGGGAGATGTGCACCCTGATTCGGAGTGCTTGCAGACATGGACGTTAGAGAAGAGTTTCGTAAACATTTTCGCCCGAGATCAAGAACGGCTCACAAAGGCGATTTTGGTCGCGTTTTCATTTTGGCCGGTTCTCAAGGTTTGAGTGGAGCGTGTTTTCTTGCGAGCATGGCCGCACTTCGCTCGGGTGCGGGACTTGTCACCGTCGGTGTCCCGAAATGTTTGGTTGCGCCACTCGCTAGACGTCTTACGGAAGCCATGATGCTTCCGCTTCCCGAAACCCAAGAAGGTACACTCAGCCAATCAGCTCATCAGCCGCTCGCGCGTTATTTGAAAACTCAGGATGTTTTTGCACTCGGTCCTGGTCTTTCCATGAATCGCGCAACCCAGGCTTTGATTCGTAAAGCTGTGCTTCATGCCCATCAACTGATGGTCATTGATGCGGATGGGCTGAATGCATTTACAGATCGCCCGGAGCTCTTCAAAAAATTAAAATCTCAAGTCATTCTTACTCCTCACAGCGGTGAATTTATTCGAATTTTTGGCGGTCGGATTTCCAAGACGGAAACGGAGAGAAAGAGACGCGTTGTTCAAGCCGCTAAGGCTTACGGCGTCGTCATTGCATTAAAGGGGTATCGCACGGTCGTTGCTTCACCTCGAGGGGAGGTCTATGTGAATCAAACGGGCAATCCGGGAATGGCGACGGGCGGTTCAGGTGATGTGTTGACCGGCGTGATCGCTGCCATGTTAGGGCAGCATGCCAACCCTTTTCAAGCGGCATGCTTTGGCGTGTTCATTCACGGCCTTGCGGGTGATTTGGCGAAAAAAGAAAAAGGAGAAATTTCTCTTGTAGCAGGGGATATTCTGAATGCTTTACCGCTTGCATTTCAGAAGGTTCTTAGACAGAATAAGTAAATTTTTTGCCGCCCTTGAGCCGAGTTTGTACAGGCTCAAGGACTGCTCGAAAACCTGATTGATATTTTAAATTTAATAATAAGGTAGTTTTCTCGCAGGCGTAGCTCAACGGCAGCCCTGACTTTCATTGACATATAATCAGGATTATTCATCGGTAGTCAGGACAATCGTTGAGCTTCCGATGAAGATTCATATTGAACTATTTTGCTGGCGTAGCTCAACGGCAGAGCAACGGTTTTGTAAACCGTAGGTTGGAGGTTCAAGTCCTCTCGCCAGCTTCGGTAAAGATAAAGAGGAATGGTCGGGGGTTCTCCGCCAAACAACGCGGCGGATCAGTCCACAAGCGTTGTTGGACGGATCTCGCCAACGCTTTGTGGCGGAAATCCCCTCCACCGGCTCCATGACCACACGAGGCCGAACGGGCCGAGTGGGGAATGGCACCGAAACGGTTGGTTTCGGTGAGTCGGACGAAAGTTGTGCACTTGAGACTCATGTCTCAAGTGCGTTCGGCGACGACTTAGGATAGTCGTTGTCCTCACGGGGAGTTACCCAAGTGGACAAAGGGGACAGACTGTAAATCTGTTGGCTTCGGCCTTCGAAGGTTCGAATCCTTCACTCCCCAAATTTTCTGAATAATCAATATGGAACAAATCACGATTGTAGATGGCGTAAGAACCCCTTTTGTTAAAGCGTGGACGCTTTTTGATCGGCTTCCTGCGCAAACGCTTGGAGCATTGTGCGTTCGGGAGCTTTTGGAGCGCACAGAAATCGACCCCAATCTGATCGATGAAGTGATTATAGGCTGTGTAGCCCAACCGATTGATGCAGCCAACGTGTCGCGCGTGATCAGCCTTTCTAGTGGAATCCCAAAATCGAAGAAAGCCTACACCGTAAACCGCAATTGTGCTTCTGGGTTTGAAGCACTGACGAGCGCCATCGAGAAAATTCAGACGGGAAGCGATGAAATCGTTGTTGCGGGTGGCGCAGAGTCCATGTCAAATGCGCCGCTCGCTTTTTCAAAAGAGGCGGCTGCGCTGTTTATGAAACTGGGAAGGACTAAAACATTTCTCGATCGCTTGAAAGTCTTTACCCAATTTCGGCCTAAACATTTCAAACCTATTGCTGTGCTCCAACTGGCGCTGACCGATCCCATTTGCGGCCTTAACATGGGGGAGACCGCCGAGGTGCTTGCGAGGAAATTTGGGATTTCAAGAAAAGACCAAGATCTTTTCGCCCTGGAAAGTCACAAACGGGTTATTTCAGGCCGCGAAAAACTTCGTGAAGAAACAATGACGGTTTTTATTCCACCGAAGTACGAACATTATGTTCAAGAGGACAACGGTCCTCGGGAACAACAAAGCTTGGAAGCGCTTGCGAAACTCAAGCCTGTTTTTGATCGCCGCTCAGGTACAGTGACGGCAGGGAATTCCTCTCAGATTACGGATGGTGCTTGTGCACTGTTGGTCATGCCTGAAGCTCGCGCGAAGTCATTAGGCTATCAAATTTTAGGAATGATCCGCGCTTATGAATATGTAGGTCTTGAGCCGAGTGAAATGGGACTCGGTCCTGCGTTTGCGATTGAAAAAGTATTGCGGAAAACAAAGCTGAAATTAAAAGATATTGAGTTGTTTGAAATCAACGAAGCGTTCGCCGTACAGGTATTGGCATGTCTTCGGGCGCTGAATTCAACCTCTTTCGCGAAGGAAAATTTTTCAAATGGTGAAGTAGTGGGAGAAATCAATCCCAATCTTTTGAATGTGAATGGTGGCGGTATTGCTTTGGGTCATCCTGTAGGCGTGAGTGGTGCGCGTCTCGTTCTGACTTGTCTTAAAGAAATGAAGCGACGCGGGCTTCATCTTGGCTTAGTCTCGCTTTGCGTTGGCGGCGGACAAGGTGGTGCGTTCATCTTGGAGCGTGAATAATGGGTAAGAGCTGGAATTTACACACTCAAGACGGAATCGGTATTCTTGAGTTTGATTGTCCCGATACCGAGGTCAACGTTTTGACTGCCGAGAACATGGCAGAACTGAGAGATGTGCTCGTTGAGATTCCAAAACGAAGCGAGATCAAAGCACTTATTATTGTGAGCGCGAAGAAAAGGATTTTTATTGCCGGAGCTGACATTAAGGAAATCCAAAATATTTCTACCGAAGAAGACGCCTTCAAGAAAGCAGAGCATGGCAAACAAGTGGTCCAACTTTTGGAAGATTTGAACATTCCTACCGTGACCGTGATTAACGGAGCGTGTTTGGGCGGCGGTTACGAGCTTGCTCTCGCCACGAAATACCGCGTTGCTTCCTTCTCAGAAAAGGTCCAAATCGGGCTTCCTGAAGTGAAGTTAGGAATCCTACCAGGATTTGGTGGAAGCATTCGACTTCCAAGGTTACTTGGTCTTCTGAAAGCCCTTCCATTAATTCTTGCCGGGAAAGTCATTCCTTCCAAAGACGCCTTGAAGAATGGGATGGTGGACCGACTTTTTCCGGAAGGTACGCTCCGGGAAAATGCGGTCGAGTTTGCGAAGGAAATAGTTCAGGGTAAGATTAACGGTATCAGTTCTGGCCGCCAGCTAAAACGGAAATCCAATTGGTTTTTAGAAGGAACACCATTCGGCCGCTCCCTCGTTTTTAAACAGGCAAAGCAAAATGTCCTCAAGGAAACCAAAGGTTTTTATCCCGCCCCACTTCAAATTATCGATCTCGTTCGAAGAACGTGTGGTCGCAAGGGGCAATCCGTTTTTCAGGAAGAGAGCCGAGATTTTTCAAAGCTCGCCGTAACTCCGGTTTCGAAGAGTCTGATCAAAGTTTTTTTCATGATGGAGCAGTACAAAAAATTTCCGTGGACGGATATTTCGGGAAAAGTGCCGTCTGTCAATAAGTGTGGTGTTCTTGGAGCGGGCGTTATGGGGGGAGGCATTGCTCAGCTTGTTAGTTACAAAAGTATTCCGGTGAGAGTGAAAGATATTAATGAAAAAGCCCTCGCTGGCGCGCTCAAGGAAGCTTGGCGGATTTATGGCGGTGCACTCAAACGCAGAAAAATTACTGCCTATGATCGCGATTACAAAATGGGGCTTATTTCGGTCGGGCTGACCAACGATGGTTTGCGAAGGGCCGATATCATTATCGAGGCCGTCGTTGAAAATCTTGAGATCAAGCAGAAAGTTTTTAAAGAACTCAGTGAGCTTACGGATGCTCACGTCATTTTAGCTTCCAACACGTCTTCACTTTCAGTGAATCAACTTGCCGATGTCTCAAAATCACCTGAACGGGTGGTTGGACTTCATTTTTTCAATCCCGTTCATCGCATGCCGCTTGTTGAAATCGTTCCTTCATCGCGCACGTCTCGCGAAGTTTTAGAAAGAACCATTCGATTTTCAAGAACTCTTGGGAAGACGGTTATTGTCGTCAAAGATGTTCCCGGGTTTCTGGTGAATCGGCTTTTGCTTCCCTATATGAATGAAGCTGCTTATCTTGTAGAAGAAGGTGTTTTGCCGGAGGAACTAGATCGAATCGCTGAACAATTTGGAATGCCGATGGGGCCGGTGGAGTTGGTGGATCAAGTAGGGATCGATGTAGGGTATAAGGTAGCCCATAATTTGTCCGAAGCTTACGGCGAACGTATGAAAGTTTCTTCCGTTCTTGAAGAAGCGAAGCAAAAAGGGTTATTGGGGAAGAAATCAGGCCGAGGTTTCTACATTTATCACGGAAAAGAGAAAAAGCTGAATCCAGATTTTAAATTTCAGAAGTTCGCAAAACCCATTCCGCAGGAAGAGGTCATGAAAAGGCTCATTTATATCATGGTCAATGAGGCGGCACGCTGTCTGGATGAAAAAGTTGTGAATGACCCGAGTACAGTTGATATTGGAATGATCATGGGAACGGGTTTTTCTCCATTCCGGGCAGGGCTGCTTCGTTATGCCGATCAAGTAGGGCTCCCGAATATTTTAGCCGATCTTGAGCGCTTTCAAAAATCAGTGAATCGCGCTCGATTTGAACCCTCTCCACTTCTTGAGCGTCTTGCCGAAACCAATCAGACTTTTTATCAATAATTGAATCTTCGCACGCCGCGCTACGGGATGTCTAACGGGGTAAAGGCATTGGGGTTTGTGACGATACAAGGAACAAAAGGAGATGGAAATGACTCATTTTCTTCTTTCACCAGTTACAGCATTTTTTAGTCGGCGGCTCTACCGGGAAGCGCTTCGTTCTGGAATAGGGCGAGGCTTTGGTTTTTTGACGTATCTGACACTGCTCTTCTGTATTTTTGTTTTTCTGCTTTGCCAAATTCGGATTGTTCCTCTCACCAATAGTTTTGTGGATTGGTTGATTCAAACAACGCCAGAAATGACGATGACCTCCGCGGGTCTTACAACTCAGGCAGAACAGCCTTATCTGGCGAAACATCCCGCTTTTGGCCCTCTTTATTTGATTGATACGACTAAAACAGCACAGGAACTTTTGGCGACCGAAACTCCCGCCGTAGTTCTGATTTCCAAGGATGCGATTATCCTCAAGCAGGTTCGCAATGGTCAAACCCGCGTTTTTAATTTGGACCAAGCCATGGCGCAGGTCCGTCAAACCAATCGACCTATTCAATTAACCAAACAACTCATGCGGCAGATTGCCAATCGAATCCTTGCTTTTCTAGTTCCTTTGGTTCTTCTCTTTTTTGCTCCGTTTTTCTTTATCTGGAAGCTATTCGCTGCACTTTTTTATTCGTTGTTTGCTCTGTTGTTTAATCTGTTCCGAAAAGAAAAATGTTCCTATCGTAGTCTTTTTGTTTTGTCGTGCTTTGCCCTTGCGCCCGTTACGGTGCTTCAAGCAATCAATATTCTTTTGCCGAACCTTACGATGAATTTAAATGTTCTCTATGCTTTCGTATTAACTTTAGCTTATCTTGCTTTTGGTCTGTTTGTGGGGGACAAGGTTTCATCTCCCAGCAAGCAGTCCTGATCTCGTTACCTTGATTCTCATGTCTACCACAATGTCAAAAACGACTTCTCGAAGCCTCCCTGTCAGCTATGATTATGTAGCAGTTTCCAGTCAAGAAACGGTGGCTTCTACTATAGAACTCTTGCGAAATCGTCGGAGTGATTTCCAAAGCAAAATCACTTATCTTTATGTCGTTAATGGCCTTAAGAAGTTAATCGGCGTGCTTAGGGTTCGTGATCTTTTGTCTGAAGAACCGTCCAGGATGATTCATGACATCATGCAAAAGGAGGTTCTCCGCGTTGACAGAACCTCTTCGATAGAAGAAGTGTTGAAAATTTTTAAAACCCATTCGTTTCATGCCATTCCGGTTACCGATCAGGAATCTCGATTAGTCGGCACGATTCATGAGACTGCGTTACGAAAATATCTTAACCCTCAAGAAATGAGGCGCCTTCATCGATGGATCGGATTCAATCCAGAAGAGGTGGAGGGAAACGATGCTTTGCAAATTGTATTTAAGAGACTTCCGTGGCTTTTGATTAGTGTGACGAGCGGTCTTGTCTGTGCTTACATTCTTGGTCTTTTTATCGGAAGGATTGAATCAATTGTTGCACTTGTCTTGTTTGTTCCAATCATTTTAGGTCTTGCGGGAAGCGTAGGGACTCAATCAGCACACATCACGAACCGTGAACTTGAATGTGGGAATTTGTCCATTAAAAATTCATTTCGAATTCTGATTAGGGAATTTATCGCCGCTTTAGCATTAGGAGGAGTTGCTTTTCTTACCGCTGCGTTCATTGCGTTGGTATGGCGAAAACCGCCGGTCGAAGGAATTGCCCTAGGTTTTTCGATTGTGGCTGTTATGGCGGCTTCAGGCATTTTAGGGGCTATTTTGCCGGTTGTGTTTCGAATATTACGAATCCCCTCTAGTTTTGCTTCGGGATTGTTTCTTTTGTTCATTTGTGATACTTTTGCCCTCATTCTTTATTTTACGATCTCGTTGTCCTTACTCAATCCAACCCTTGAGATTGGTTAGCGAGTAATTATATAAGTTCTTATATACCAACGACTTAGCGGGTGTAGCTTAGTGGTAAAGCCTCAGCCTTCCAAGCTGAACATGCGGGTTCGATTCCCGCCACCCGCTCCAGTTTTCCATCGGAAAACTGGAGCGGGGCTCCCGCTATGTGACGGCCCGCCCAGAATCAAGTTTTTTTTCTAGAAAGTCGATAAAATTCTTGACATAAACAGTTTGTACACTATAATTTACGCCTCACTTGCGCAGGTGGGGGCTGTCTCCTTTTTTTGCTTGTTGGTTTAAGGGGCTTCTATTTTTTCCTGCGGTTTTATTAATTATTCATCACAAGGTGTACCAGCGGAGTTGGCGCTTTTGTTTCCGTTGGTGTTGCCCTGATCCTTATGGGTCAGGTAAATCGGTAATCAGAACTGTACTTGCCATCTGATTTATTTGATTAAATGGAGGCAAGTGCTGCTGTAGCTCAGTTGGCAGAGCGCGTCCTTGGTAAGGACGAGGTCATCGGTTCAATCCCGATCAGCAGCTGAGGCTTTAAGTTTTAATAAAATAATTGAGGAGACCCATTCATGGCCAAAGAAAAATTTGAGCGCACCAAGCCCCATGTGAACGTGGGAACCATTGGACACGTTGATCACGGCAAAACCACGCTAACGAGCGCCATCAC
>JACOVU010000119.1 GCA_016177155.1 Candidatus Omnitrophota bacterium
ATCAAGATCCGCTCACACAGGTTTTGACCTACCGCATTTCAGAAGCTTCTCCTGACCTATATCCATATCCAAAGCAGAAGAATGTAGTCAGGATGCCTTATCTTAGGGTTTTGTGGCAATTTACTCCAAAAGAAGATGGCCTGGTTGAAATTGATTATCAAATCCATGCCGATCCCGGCGGAAGGATTCCGAAGTGGCTGGTGAATCGGTTGTCTTTAGATATTCCAGTCCATACCCTAAATCGGTTTGAAAAAATGCTTCAAGACCCTCAATAAAAAAAGTGGCAGACGTTTTTTAAGAGGATAGGTTAACAGTATCCAACGACATACGAAGGGAGGCACATATATGAATACGAAGCGATGGTTTCTTGCAGGTCTCGGAGCTTTTCTTGTGGTGAGCGTTCTCGATATGATTGTTCATGGAAGGCTTTTGATGGGTCTTTACACGCAAACGCAATCGGTGTGGCGACAAGGCCCGGATGGCGGTCATCTGATGTGGCTCATTTTCCTTACGGAGGCCCTATTTGCTTTTGCTTTGGCTTGGTTTTACACCCTCGGTTATGAAGTGGGGAAACCGGCTCTGGGGCAGGGAATTCGATTTGGTTTTTACATCGGGATTGTGCTGGTGGCGGCACAAGGTTTTACGTGGTATGCGGTATTGCCCGTTCCTTTCATTTTGAACTTGGGTTGGCTTGCGTCTTCGATGGTGAATAGCCTTGCTGCCGGAGCGGTCATCGGTCTCATTTATCGGAAGTGATCAAAACCAGCTTTTGATCCAGTTCCAAATCTTTCCCAAAGTTCCAGGTTCTTGAGGCGGATTGGTTTGCGCTTCTACAATAGCGCTTGTTCCTTCACTAACGACCATTGTACCTACTTGGCTTACTGTATTGGGACTTGGGGTTGCTGCGGTGACAACGCCAGTTGCGGCCTGTGTGAATTCTGAAGCTGTTTGAGCTCGGTCACCTACACCCGTATTAATCTCTTGTGTCCTGGCAGCTTCTTCGGAGCTTGCTAAAGGATCTGGAGTTTTATCTCCGAAGAGGAGTGCTCCCCACCGTTCAAAGGTGTCCCATCCTTGTTGGTTTCCTCTTCCACGGACGTTTTCGACCCCTCTTTGAAACGCCTCCCCTTTCGTTTCAGTTTGAGGCGGCATCATTTCATCATCAGCAAAAGCAATCCTGTTGATCGATAGGAGTGCCAACGCTAAATAAATGACACTTCTCATTGACGTTTTCATGATAGAACCTCCTTCTCGCAAGGAGTATAATTGAGCTTGGTTCGTTAAACAATATGATATTTATGCAGAAACCGGCGTCCGGTTGGGAAGGGTAAGGATTGAGTAAAACAGCTGAGCCGAAGAGCGAGAAGGCTTATATCCTCGTCATTGATGATGATCCGCTTCTGACCCAGACTTTAAAGAAGGTTCTGGAGCACGAAGGCTACTTGGTGGATGTGGCTCATAATGGGACAGAGGGAATTCAAAAAGCAAAAAGCGGATTTTTTCATCTGGTGCTTTGCGATATCCGAATGCCCGGATTGGACGGGCTCATGACGATCCGCCATATTCAGGAATTTCAGAAAAAAGCGGGAGCAGGGCATTCGGGGTTCATCGTGGTGACGGCTTACGACAGCACGGAAACGCGTCAAAGCGCATTTCAGCTGGGCGTCACCGATTTTCTGACGAAGCCCTTTGATCTCGAGAAGTTTCGTGAGGTGATTGCCCACAACGCAGAGTCACTCACAAAGCAAACCCCGTCAGCGGAGGTTCAAAAATTTAACCAACGCTTGGCGAGGCTTCTTTCGGTTCCACAAGATCATACGAGTCATTCATCATTGGAGCAGCATCCAGAATAAAAAAGCGGCGGCAACCTAAACGGTTCAACCAAGAGGGAAGTTATTCGATGAAGAATATTGTTTTTTATTTTTTATGTTTGATTTTAGCGGGGTGTTCGAGTGCACCGAAGACAAACGTTGAGTCTGCTGTGCAAGACCAAGCAGCCGTTACCCAATCGAGTGAAATTCCAACCCAAAAGGAAACCCAAATCGTGAACGTCAAAATTGAGACAACACTTGGAACGATTGAAGCCGAGCTTTATCCCGAAGAAGCCCCAAAGACCGTTGAAAACTTTGTCACGCTTGCCAAGAAAGGTTTTTATGACGGTATCATTTTTCATCGTGTGGTTCCCCAGTTTATGATTCAGACGGGAGATCCAACGGGAACAGGTACGGGAGGGCCTGGGTATCAATTTAGGGATGAGTTTTCGCCCAAGCTTCGACATGATCAGGCGGGCGTCGTTTCGATGGCCAATGCCGGTTCTAACACGAACGGAAGCCAATTTTTTATTACGGTTGCTCCGACGCCTTGGCTGGATAACCGCCATTCTATTTTTGGCCGGGTAACCCAGGGGATGGAGGTCGTCCAGAAAATTTCAGAAGCGCCGCGCGATAGGCGCGACAAGCCTCTTGAGCAGATTCAGATGACCAAGGTCACCATCCTATAAATAAATCGTTTGTTCTAGCGGGGGGCAAATTGTGCAAACAATCAATTGCGAACGGTGCGGCAGGAGTTTCACGTGCAATCCTGAGGGCGATTGTTGGTGTAAAGAAAAGCCCCTTTCAAAAAAAGCGCTCGAATCCCTTCGCCAAAAGTTTAATCGTTGTTTGTGCCCAGATTGTCTGAACTCGGAACTAGAAGTGAACAAAAGTTAATTTCGGAAACACTTTAGCACCATTTTTATTTGCTCCAGGGTGTAGTATAATAAAATTCTAACGCGGGAGGTGAGATATGGCCAAGAAGGTGAAGGAATTACGTTTTTCAGTTCGGGATCGGGTCGGCGCACTGGCTACCATTACTGCTGCATTGAAGGCCGCAAGGGTGAACATTATCCATGTCGCTGCTTGGTCTGAAGGCGGAAGAGGTTTTTTCAATCTTGTGACGAGTAACAATGCAAGGGCAAAGAAAGTGCTCAGAAAACTTGGAATCAGTTCAAGTGAAAGCGATGTGCTTGTACTCTCCCTCGGAAATAAAGTAGGTGCTTTGGAGCGGGTGGCACGGAAGCTGGCAAAGGCGAAAGTCAATATTTCATGCCTTTCCGCCACCACGAGCGGTCCGCGTGCATCCGTTTTAATCAATACGCGGAACAACGCGAAAGCAGCACGCGTCGTATAACTAAATTTCTGGCTGAACTATAAGCGCAGGTAGCAAACAACTGCCTGCGTTTGAGTTGGTACTGCTTTAGGGGAGGGTAAAGTTGGGAAGATTTTCGGAAGCGTTGAAGAAACTTGAGGAAGAAAGGCGTGATCAGAAGGGGATTCGATCTGAGTCTCACGTCCAGAGACGCAAGCGCTTCAAGCATTACCTTGTTTCATTGATCATTCTTGTTGTTATGATTGCGGCGGCAGTTTATGGCTATGGTTTGCGTAAGGGGCTTGATTTGGCAAAAACGGAAACCATTCCGCCAACTCCGCAAGCAATTGAGAACGTTGAAGCTGTGACCCGCGCTCAACCTGAAGCCGAACCAGCGCCAAAACCTGAAGATGCTCTTTTGCTCAGCGCGGTCGAACAAATGGTAAAGCTTAATTATGAAGAGGGAGCGTCAACGCCGCCTGCTTCGGCACCTTCCGAACCGCTTCAGAATTTTTACACAATTCAACTTGCAAATTTCCAGGACGCAGAGGCTGCTCGGTTTGTCGCTAAAGATTTAAGAGCCCAAGGTTACGCAACATTCGTTGTCAGGAGCGGTAAATATTCTGCAGTTTGTGTTGAAAAGTTTGCGAACAAAGAGGAAGCGCGCTTGAGGCTTATGGAACTTCGAAATTCATCGGGCGGAACTCAACATCAAGATGCTTTTGTCCGGTACATCAAACCGAAAACTTCAAATGAATAGTTTTCGTTTGACTTTTTGGTCATAATCCGTTTAAAATACACTACTTAGCCTTCCTAAAGTCTGTCACCCCCGCGCAGGCGGGGGTCCAGAGTCGATGGATTCCCGCTTCCGCGGGAATGACATAAGCTAGCAACATTATTTAAGACAGAGGAGGAGTTTTTTCAGTGGGTGAGTGGATCGGTAAAGATCGTAAGGCGAGACGTTGTTACGGCTTCGATGAGATTGCGCTTGTGCCTGGGACGGTCACGATCAACCCCGATGAAGTCGACATCAGCTGGGAAATTAACGGCCGCAAGTTTCCCATTCCTTTCCTCGCTTCCGCCATGGATGGTGTGGTCGATCCCAAATTTGCCATTGCCATGGGAAAATTGGGCGCAATTGCCGTCCTGAATCTGGAAGGTATTTATACCCGTTACGATGAATATGGTTCTATCCTAGATGACATTGCAAAAGCCAATCCCAATAAAGCGACTGAGCTCGTCCAAAAAATTTATACCAAGCCCATTCAAGAAAAGCTCATCGCCAAACGCATCAGCCAAATCAAAAAAGGGGGCGTTCCTGTCGTTGTCAGTACGATCCCTCAACATGCTGAGCGATACGGGAAAATTGCGGAAGAAGCAGGCTGCAATATTTTTGTCGTTCAATCCACAGTGACCACCGTTCGCCACGTCGCAAAAGCCTATAAGGTCGTAGATCTCAAAAAACTCTGCAAAGATTTCAAGATGCCCGTCATTGTCGGAAATTCAGTGACTTATCAAGTGGCGCTCGAACTGATGGAGATTGGTATCAACGGACTTTTGGTTGGAATCGGTCCGGGCTCTGCCTGTACGACACGAGGCGTACTTGGAATGGGCGTACCGCAAGTAACTGCTATTTGTGATTCTATGGCCGCGCGCGATTTTTATTTCAAGAAGTCGCGCCGTTACGTTCCGATTATTGCCGATGGTGGTATGTCGACGGGCGGTGATGTTTGTAAGGCTTTTGCCTGCGGTGCGGACGCGGTCATGATTGGTTCAGCCTTTGCACGCGCGAAAGAAGCTCCAGGACGCGGTTTTCATTGGGGGATGGCAACACCGCATGCCAATCTTCCGCGTGGGACGAGAATCAGAGTGAGTACGACGGGAAGTCTTGAAGAAATACTCTTTGGACCTGCCAAGCTTGATGATGGGACGCAGAATTTAGTTGGAGCATTAAGAACTTGCATGGGAAATGTCGGGGCACGCAACATTAAGGAGATGCAGCTGACCGAAATTATTATTGCCCCGGCGATCAAGACCGAAGGAAAGCTCTTTCAAGCCGCTCAAAAAGTTGGAATGATGAAATAGAGGAGCAATGTCCTCTGAAACTGAAACGATCCTAGTTCTCGATTTTGGCTCTCAATATACGCAGCTCATTGCGCGGAGAGTGAGAGAACAGAATGTGTTTTCGGTCATCTATCCCTACAATGTTCCCTTCGAAAAAATCCTAAACCTGAACCTTAAAGGCATTATTCTTTCAGGTTCACCCGCAAACGTTTATCAGAAAAAAGCCCCGCTTCCGGACCGCTCGATTTATTCCCTCGGAGTTCCCATTTTGGGGATTTGCTATGGGCTTCAAGTGACGAGCCATCTCTTTGGCGGCAAAGTCAAAAAGGTAAAGCACAGGGAATACGGCCACGCTAAACTTCATATTGATCGGAAGGAAGATCTCTTCAAGGGACTTCCCACCTCAGTTGATTGTTGGATGAGTCATGGCGACCAAGTGAGACGTCTTCCGAGGGGTTTTGAGCGGATTGCCCACACTTCGAGCTCTCCGATTGCCGCCTTTCGTAATCAAGCACGCCAGATTTACGGGGTTCAGTTTCATCCCGAAGTAGTCCATACGCCGCTTGGTTCAAAAATGATCCGAAATTTTCTCTATCAAGCTTGCCGCGTGAAAGGAAATTGGACGCCAGGTTCTTTTATTCGCGATACGGTCCAAGCTATTCGGAAACAAGTGGGACGGGATCGCGTGGTAATGGCGCTTTCAGGCGGTGTGGATTCTTCGGTAGCAGCTACTCTGATTCACCGCGCGATTGGGAAACAGCTCAGTTCGATTTTTGTCGATACGGGACTCCTCAGGCTGCGTGAGCGTGAACGGGTGAGAGAGATTTTTAAAAAGCATCTCAAAATGAATGTAAAAATTGTAGATGCCTCGCGTAAATTTCTACGCGCTTTGAAAGGGATTGAAGATCCCGAAAAGAAAAGAAAGATGATCGGTGCACTCTTCATTAAAGTGTTCGACCGTGAAGCAAAGAAACTCGGGTGCGTTCCTTATTTAGCTCAAGGGACGCTTTATCCCGATGTCATTGAATCCGTTTCATTTCATGGAGGGCCAACGTCTACCATTAAGTCCCATCACAATGTGGGCGGTCTTCCCAAGGGAATGAAATTTAAACTCATTGAGCCTCTTCGGGAGCTTTTTAAAGACGAGGTGAGGCGAGTGGGTAGGTCGCTTGGGATTCCAAAAGATGTGATTGAACGCCAGCCTTTCCCAGGCCCAGGTCTTGCGGTTCGAATGATTGGACCAGTGACCAAGGAATATTGCGACCTTTTGCGCGAAGCAGATTGGATTGTGCTTGATGAAATTAAAAAGGCGGGTTTTTATTCTAAACTTTGGCAGAGTTTCGCGGTCTTACTTCCGATTAAAAGCGTTGGTGTGATGGGGGACGAAAGGACTTATGAGAATGTGGTGGCGATTCGCGCCGTGACCTCAGAAGACGGGATGACGGCCGATTGGGCAAAGCTTCCCGATCCGCTTCTCACCAAGATTTCGAACCGTATTATCAATGAGGTTCGCGGAATCAACCGGGTATGTTATGATATTAGCTCTAAACCACCCGCAACGATTGAATGGGAGTGAAAAAACAAGTACTTAGTACTTCGTACATCGTACATCGAGCGACGAAGTACGAAGTGCGAACCACGAAGTACGATTATTTATGAAGCACGCGGATTTTGTTCATCTTCATTGCCATTCGCAGTATTCACTCCTGGATGCTGCTTCTAAAATTCCACAACTCGTCAAACGTGCAGTAGAACTTAAGTTTCCCGCGCTCGCCATGACGGATCATGGGAATCTTTTTGGTGCTATTGATTTCTACCAAGAGGCAATGCGTCAAGGTGTGAAGCCTATTATTGGCATTGAAGCCTACCTTGCCCCTCAATCCCGATTTGATCGGACGGCACACGGTATTAAGGAAGCCTCCTTTCATATCACCCTTCTTGTGAGGAATGAGGCAGGATATAGAAACCTCTTGAAGCTTACGACCGCAAGTTATCTGGAAGGATTTTATTACCGCCCGCGCATTGATAAAGAAATTCTTAAAAAGCATGCCGAAGGTCTCATCGCGCTTTCAGGATGCTTGAAGGGAGAAGTTCCCTATTACACCTGGAACGAACAGCTGGAGAAGGCGCGCGAAGCGATTCAGGAGTTTACCGAAATTTTTGGGAAGGAACATTTTTACCTGGAGATGACGAATCAGGGGATTGAAGCCCAGTTTAAGCTTCTGGAACATTACCCGAAGCTCGCAAAAGAGTTTGGACTCAAATTGGTAGCAACCAACGATTGTCATTACATCCACAAGGCGGATGCACAAGCCCACGATGCCTTGATTTGCATCGGGACGGGTTCGAATCTTTCTGATCAAGACCGCATGCGTTATCACGGGGACGGTTATTACCTCAAATCGGCGGAAGAAATGAAAGAACTCTTCAAAGATTTTCCGGAAGCGATTCGAACGACGGTTGAAATTGCGGAGCGGTGCAATCTGGAACTGGAATTTGGAAAGCCCCATCTCCCGATGTTTGCGCCCCCGGACGAGAAAGATCCCAACGTGTATTTGGAGGAACTTTGCGTGATGAAGCTCAGCGAGAAAATGGGGGGATCGATTCCAGCGGATTATGAGAAACGCCTGTGTTATGAGCTTTCAGTGATTAAGAAAATGGGATTTACCGGTTACTTTCTGGTGGTTTGGGATTTCATTCGCTACGCGAAGGAGCAAAAGATTCCCGTAGGTCCTGGGCGTGGTTCAGCGGCAGGAAGTTTGGTGGCCTATTCACTTGGGATTACGACGGTCAATCCGATCCAGCACGGTCTCATCTTCGAACGATTCCTCAATCCCGACCGTATTTCGATGCCTGATATTGACATTGATTTTTGTTATGAACGCCGCGATGAAGTCATTGAGTATGTCCGAAAGAAATACGGAGAAGAAAGCGTCGCTCATATTATTACGTTTGGAACGATGGCTGCGCGCGCGGTCATTCGAGATGTTGGACGCGTGATGGGCATGAGTTATCAAGAGGTGGATCGACTGGCCAAGCTGATTCCCATGGAACTTGAAATGACGATTGAGCGCGCACTTCAAGTCGAGCCGAGACTTCGGGATTTAGCCAACACCAATGAGGAGGTCAAGCAACTGATTGAAACTTCAAAGGCGCTCGAAGGCCTTTCCCGCCACGCCTCCACCCATGCAGCAGGAATTGTGATTTCGGATGGGCCGCTTCATAATTATTGCCCTCTTTTTAAAGCAAACGATACGATTACCACTCAATATGATATGGAAGCAGTGGAAAAAATCGGGCTTCTTAAAATGGATTTCTTGGGTTTAAGGACACTGACCGTCATTGATGAGGCATGTAAATTGATCCATCGCATTCGGAATGTGAATATCGAGATCGATCAACTTCCCTTGGAGGATGAAGCGACTTACGAAATGCTAAACCGGGGGGAAGCAATTGGAGTGTTCCAGCTTGAAAGTTCGGGGATGCGGGATCTTTTGAAGAAAATGAAGCCGAAGCGTTTTGGAGATATTGTCGCGCTCCTTGCACTCTACCGACCTGGACCGCTCGGAAGCGGTATGGTGGATGATTTCATCAAACGTATGTATGATGCATCAACGATCCGATATGACCATCCTGATTTAGAGCCCATTCTGAAGGAGACGTATGGAATCATCCTTTATCAAGAACAGGTGATGCAGATTGTTTCTACGCTTGCGGGTTTTAGTCTTGCCAAAGCAGATTCCTTGAGGCGCGCCATGGGGAAAAAAATCCCCGAAATTATGGAGCGCGAGAAAAAATCCTTTATGGAGGGAGCAACCAAACGCGGTATTAACAAGCGGGCCTCCGAAAAAATTTGGAACTTGATCGAATACTTTTCAGGGTACGGTTTTAATAAAAGTCATTCTACCGCCTACGCACTCATTTCATACCAAACGGCTTATCTCAAGGCAAATTATCCAGTCGAATTCATGGCCGCTCTTCTCAGTTCAGAAAAAGACAATACCGACAAGATCGTTCGTTATATTGAAGAGTGCAAACGGCTAGGTATCGCGGTGCTGCCGCCGTCGGTCAATGAAAGTTATTCGGTCTTCACCTGTGTGGAAAAGAATATCCGTTTTGGCTTAAGTGCTGTGAAGAATGTTGGCACGGCTGCTGTGGAGTCTGTGATCCAAGCTCGCGAGACACATGGACCATTTAAATCTCTTTATGATTTTTGTGAGCGAGTGGATCTGAGGCTTTGCAACCGAAAGGTGCTTGAAAGTTTGATCAAATGCGGTGCGTTCGATAGTTTTGACCTTAAGCGTTCGCAGTTGATGACCATTTTGGATCGCGTGCTTGAAGTAGGAGCGAAAACCCAGCAAGACCGTCAGCGCGGACAACTTTCGCTTTTGGATCAACTGGCGCATGAAAGCTCTTTTGAGAAATTAGACACGTCTCTCCCAGATATGGAAGAATGGCCTGAAAGTCAGCTTTTGGGTTATGAACGAGAACTGTTGGGATTCTATGTAAGCGCGCATCCACTCACCAAGTACGAGAAGGTCTTGAGGACCTACGCAAACGCAACGAGTTTCAATTTGTCCGAGTTTAAGGATCAAGAAGAAGTTGCCATTGGAGGAATCATTAATACGATTCGTCAGATTACGACCAAAAAAGGAGACCGGATGGCTTTTGTTGGACTTGAGGATTTAGACGGACGTTCTGAGATTATTGTGTTTCCCGAAATGTTCCGAACTTCCGTCAATCTTCTTGAGAAAGATCGAATCGTCTTCATTCGTGGGAAAGCAAATGTGCGGGAAGATACGCCCAAGGTGATTGCAGAGGAAATTATTTCCATTGACGATGTTGAGAAAAAGATGACCAAGGTGATTTCCATCGATCTTTTAACGGCAGGCCTTGATTTGGAAACGCTCAAAAAAATAAAAGAAATTCTGACGCAACATCCGGGAAGCACACCTGTCTACATCAGCTTTCGCGATCCTTCAGGTCGTCGGACGGTGGTGAATTCGGGAGAAGGTTTTAAAGTGGAAACCCAATCAGCCCTGCTTCAAGAGTTAGAGCAACTTTTGGGGTCCGGTGCGGTTAGGATAAGGAGTTAATGCTCCACTTTTCATTCTTGACTCCATTCTCAACCCTTTGATTTGCCATAAGTTACAGAAGAAATTTCCTTGACACTTCATGACGTATTTGCTATTTTGTTGCCCAGTAATGACTTAGAGTAACGCCTAAGTTGGCATCTAAAATCGGAGGTGAGCCGCATGACCAAAAAAGACATAGTGACGAAAGTCTCCAATGAGACAAACCTCACCCAAATTGACGTGAAAAAGATCGTCCAACGCACGCTCGATGCAGTTGTTGAGAGTTTGGAGCGGGGGGAGACGGTTGAATTGCGTAATTTTGGAGTGTTCAAGGTGAAAAGCCGTCGGGGTCGTGTAGGACGCAATCCACGGACGGGTCAGGAAGTGCAAGTTCCTGAGAAGAAAGTGGTTGTATTTAAACCCGGATTGATTTTGAAACATCAAGTGAAATAAATTTGGAGGTTAAGGAAATGGCAGTGCAGGGTAAGGTGAAGTGGTTTTCCAACGTGAAGGGTTACGGATTCATCGAGCAAGAGGGTGGACAGGATGTTTTTGTTCACTATTCCTCTATTCAAGGGGAAGGCTATAAAACTCTTGAAGAAGGTGATGTGGTTACCTTTGACGTGATACAGGGCGAGAAAGGTCCGCAAGCTTCGAACGTCGTCAGGGATAAAAAAGCAAAAGCAGAATCGTCGAAAGCTTGAGCAAACAAAGGCATTCAACGTTCTCATCTTTTTGATCACGATTTCAAAAAGGTCTCGAGGAGCAACTTAAGCGCGCGCTTATCGAGACCTTTTTCCATTATATGGCTAGTGCTTCGACGCAATTGAAATTGCCAGCCAGCAATTTCAATTTTGCTCAGCACGAGTGGTGAGCGAATCACCAAAATCAAATGAGTCGAACCACTAGGTCGTTAAAACGTTTCTTCATCTCAGCTTCATTGGCTGATTTGGCCGAGAAGCGAAAAAATCAATATCCGACAGTTTTATTGACCAAAGAAGAAACCCACCATTTAAGGGATGTCCTAAGGCTTCGGGAAGGAAGTCTTTGCCTTCTGGTGGATGGATTTGGGAATGAATTTGTGAGCCGTATTGAACATTTTCTTGCGAATGGAAGCGTGGAATTAAAGCCGCTTGAACCAGCTTTCCATAGCGAGAAGGAATTTCTTGAGCTTACAGTTGCTCAGGCGATCCCGCAAGATCGGAAAATGGATGAAATTATCGAGAAAGCGGCAGAACTTGGGATTTGGGAACTTATCCCGCTCCTAACTGAACGTACCGTCGTGCGCGTTTCAGGGGATCGCGTAGAAAAAGTGTTAAGTCGTTGGGAACGGATTGCTGAACAGACGATTAAGCAATCACGGCTTCGACGCGTCCCGAAACTAGGAGTGCTTACCGCGTTTAAAGATTTGTGCCAAAGCGCAAGCGAATTTGATCAACGTTTTCTTTTGCATCCGTTAGCGCGAGCAAAGCCTATCTGTGAAGTGACGCAGTTTGTGGCGAAAGGTCGAGTTCCTAGAATTCTTCTTGCCATCGGTCCTGAAGGGGGATTTTCTCAAAACGAGCTGGACTTGGCAGGGTCGAACGGGTTTGAAATGCTCAAGATGGGTTCTTGGATTTTGAAGACCGACACTGCTTTTGTCGCCGCTTCTAGTTTTTTAATGCTTAAATATTCCGTATAACATCTATGGATGAAATTCAAAATCAGACACTTCAAAAAGTGAAATTCGGGACACTGGGATGCCGCTTGAATCAGTACGAAACTCAAGCGATCCGAGAACAATTTGCAAGCGCAGGATTTTTAGAAACGGATACGGATAAGGAAGCGGATGTGTACGTGTTAAATACGTGTACCGTCACGAGCGAAAGCGATCGGGAAAGCCGTTATTTGGTTCGCAGATTTCACAAAAAAAACCCAAGCGCAAAAATTGTTGTGACGGGTTGTTATGTCGAGCGGAATTCTGAGGAAATCGAAAAAATCAACGGCGTCACCTTAACTGTTTTAAATCGTCAAAAGTCTGAAATTGTTTCCTTACTGGGAAAGAGGGACGTATCGCGATACACCCCTACCTGTTCTTCCTTTGCCTCCATCCCTTCCAAACGTATATACACACCACTTTCCATTTCAGAGTTTGAAGGAAGAACTCGTGCCTATATTAAAATTCAAGATGGTTGTAACCATGCTTGTTCATTTTGCAAAGTGGTCTTGGTCAGAGGGCCGGCGCGTTCGAGAACGTTTCTCGACGTGATCGAAGAAGCTAAGAGGTTGATCGATCAAGGATTTCAGGAAGTGGTGCTGACGGGGATTCAATTGGGCGCTTATGGTTACGATTTGGAAAAGCGTCAGATGCTTACCGATTTAATTGAAGTTCTTTCTCAAGAGGAGGGACTCCAGCAAATTCGTTTGAGTTCCATTGAGCCAACGGATGTAACCGATGAATTAATCGAGGCGATGACCTCTTTTAGGAAGGCTTGTCCCCATCTTCATATTCCGCTTCAAAGTGGGGATAACGGAGTGCTTGAACGGATGAACCGTCGGTATCGGCGCGAATTCTTTTTAGATCTGATTCAAAAGATTCGAGCTCGAGTGAGTAATTTTGTTTTGACGACCGATGTGATGGTGGGTTTTCCCGGCGAAACTCAGGAACAATTTGATCAGACCGTAGACGTTCTTTTGAAAACAGAGCCTTATAAGCTCCATATCTTTCCTTATAGTGCACGTGAGGGAACACGAGCAAACCGATTTCAGGATGAGGTGATGCCCCAAGAGAAAAAAAGGCGTCGGGATATTTTGCTTTCCTTAGAGTGTCAGTTGAGGGAAAAGGTTCAAAGCAAGTTTCTCGGAAAGACACTCGAAGTCTTAATTGAAGAGAATAAAAGCCTTTCAGGCTGGGCGTTTGGCCGCGCAAGGAATTATCTTCGGATACGTTTTCCGCATGAAGGCGGTTCACGTTCCGGCTTTTTTGAGGTTCAAATTGAAGGGATTGAAGAAACAGATTTAATTGGTACACTAGTCTCAAACCAAGTCTTACAAATGACCAAGTGAGGCATATGATGATCCCACTACCTTTTTGGATTTTTCTTGCAGCAGTTCCAACGCAGGTCCAGGCGGATTGGTCGTCGCTTTGGATGAAAACTTCGTGGCTCGATATCGTGTTTCTCTGTACTTTTGTGTTTGGCGTGTTTCTTGGGCTTCGGAGAGGGCTTGCTCAAATTTTCCCAGGTTTTTTTCAAGTGATCGTGGCTCAGACGGTTGCGCTTGAATACAGCCAGACCGTCACCGACTTTTTTCACGTGGGGCTTCAGGCAGTGCCGGCGGAAGCACTCCTCATGATTTCCTTTGCCGTTCTTACAGTTGGATCAATCGTTGTCATTCATTTTTTATTTCAGCTGGTTGCGCTGGTAGCGCATGTTGAATTCAAACCGCCCTTAAACAATATCGGTGCTGCACTCTTGAGCGGACTTACGTTTCTTTTATTTTTGGGCCTTATTTGTTATTTTCTGGATCTCTTCAAAATTCCTTTTCTTCTGGAAGCATTTACTTCAAAGTCTGTTAGTGGTCCTTATTTATTAAGTTCCAATCAATTGATTCACGATTTCTTTATCCGGTTATTGCCGTCGGCATGGCGAGCGGTGGGATGATCCCATCACCTGCATGGCAAGAGCGCGCTTCTTTTAAAGGGAAGGCTTTCGTTTATCTATTGCGTAGTTCAAAAGGTAGATTTTACTTAGGATGGACAACAGATATTAAGCGCCGCTTGGGTGAACATAATTCGGGGGGAAGTTTATACACAAGATCAAGAGGTCCTTGGGAATTAGTCTCTTATGAGGCATTTTCTTCTATCGAAGATGCTAAGGAACGAGAGCGCACTGTGAAGAAGAATCCAAGAATGTTTAAGCTTTTGAAGAAGCGCGCTCTTGCAACTCTTCGAGTTTCTGCTGCTTTGCAGCAGAACATGCAGGTGATGGGATGAAACCGCTACGGGAAGCTTTTTACCGTCGTAATACTGCAGTGGTTGCCTTCGAACTGATTGGGAAAACTTTGCTCTTTGAGCGCGATGGAATTGTCTTGAGCGGTAGAATCGTTGAAACAGAGGCTTATTTTGGAGCAGATGATCCCGCCAGTCATGCCTACCGAGGGGTCACTCCTCGAAACGAAGTAATGTTTGGCCGTGCAGGGCGAAGTTACGTTTATTTTACCTATGGCAATCACCATTGCTTGAACATTGTGACGGAAGAGGAAGGCGTGGCTGGAGCAGTTCTCATTCGCTCGCTTGAGCCTCTTCGGGGAATTTCTGAGATGCAAAAACGCCGTAAGCGGATGCACATTCATGAACTTGCAAGCGGTCCTGGAAAAGTAACTGAAGCGCTTGGCATTACACGCGAGCATTCGGGGTGGAATTTGACTGAGAAACCATTTTATGTTACAGAACCAGAAGGGGCTCGGGAAGAATGGCTTCATATTCGAGCAACTTCTCGAATTGGAATTAGTCGTGCCAAGACAGTTCCATTTCGGTTTTACGTACAAGGAAATTCTTGTGTTTCTAAACGCTAGAAAGTTTTATGGCCCATAGCGATCAAATTGTCGATCAAGTTCAATCTCTCAATGACATTGTAGAGGTGGTTTCCGCCTATGTCCCGCTTAAACGGGCGGGGCGGAACTTCAAAGCCAATTGTCCTTTCCATCAGGAAAAGACGCCTTCGTTTATCGTCAATCCCGACAAACAAATTTTTCATTGTTTTGGGTGCGGCGTGGGAGGAGACGTGTTTTCGTTTCTGATGAAGTACGAGCAAATGACTTTTCCCGAAGCGCTTAAGCGCCTTGCTGAGCGTGTCCACGTCACGCTCCCCGAAACGAGAACCTCTCCCAAAGAACGATCCCAAATCGAGAGACTCCACCAAATTTACGTCGCCGCGGCTGATTTTTATCATCTCAATTTAAAGCACCCTGAGCTTGGAAAGATCGGGCGAGATTACCTTGCGAATCGGCAATTTGGCGAGAGGGAAATCGACACATTTCACTTGGGATTTTCACTTCCCGAATGGCGTACGCTCTATGAGCATCTTTCAAAGAAAGGTTTTGAAGAACAGGAGCTTCTTCGTTCGGGGTTAATCGTTCGTTCAAGCCAAGGAAAAACCTACGATCTGTTCCGTAACCGCGTCATGTTTCCGATTTTCAATCATCATGGAAAGGTAGTTGCCCTTGGAGGTCGTGTTTTAGGGAATGAAACTCCTAAGTATTTAAACTCTCCCGAGACTCCTATTTTCCGGAAGCGTAGAGAAATGTACGGCCTTTACATTGCCAAAAAGGTGATCGCTACCTCGGAAGAGGTCCGTCGAATCCTCATTGTCGAAGGTTATTTGGATTGTATCCGATTGCATACAAATGGATTTCAAAATGCGGTTGCCACGCTTGGGACTTCACTCACTCCGGAACATGTCCAAGTTTTAAAACGCTACGCGGATGAAGCGATCGTTCTTTTCGATGGTGATAAAGCAGGCGAACAAGCTTCCCTTCGAAGCCTTGATATTTTTCTGGAAGAAGGAATGAGTGTTAAAGTGCTTTGTTTCCCGAAAGGATTTGACCCCGATGATTTTATTCGTTCCAAAGGAGCTCAAGCTTTTGGGGCGCTTCTCAAACAGCCACAGGACATTTTTGATTTTAAGTTACAAGCACTTCTCGCACGCTACAATAAATCGGATTCCCTCGGTCTTCTTAAGATTACCAGTGAGTTTCTGGATACGTTCGCCAAAATCAAAAGTCCTGTTTTGGCCGATCGGTATTTAAAGCGGCTTGCGGTAACACTTGGAGTTGAGGAGGGTTCGCTTCGGTCGGAGCTTGTGAAACTCAAGGCGAAGCAGCAATCCTTTAAATCGGGACAGGTGGAACGTCATGAGATCGTAGTCAACGTACGAAAATCCGAGCCGCAGCTTGAAAAACTTTTTTTAAGCCTCATGCTTCATTACCCTCCTTATATCCGTACGTTTCTGGAAGTATTTCCTGAGTTTTCGTTTACGGGCGAAAAGACCAGAGAGCTTTTTAACTTATTTGCACAGCTCGTTCGGGAGTGTGATGAGAATCAGCTTTCAACTTCCAAGATTTTGAACCGCATTAAGGACGAGAACTTAAAGGTTTTCGCAAGCGAACTTGTCATGATGGAATGGGGAGCTCAAAAGGAGGACCGAGAACGATTTTTTCAAGAACTGGTTCATGCTTTGAAAACCCAGCAATTCGCGGGTCATTTGAAAATGCTCAGGAATCAGATCACCCAGGCTGAAGAGGCAGGCGATCAAGAATCAGTTTTGAGGTATATGAAAGCCTACCAAGATTTGCTGGCCCAGAAGGAAACCACCTAAGTTATTTTCTGATAGCAAGTTACATAACTAACCGAACGGGCCTAGAGGGGGGGAGTCCTTTAAAAAGTTAAGCTGAAAGGCGAAATTTGTGCTATACTTTTAACTTTTATCTCAAGATTTAGGCCTATGAGTGCAATTCCCGCTATGTCTAAGAAAAAAAGAGCCAAACGGTCGAAGGAGAAGACAGAAACTATGCCAGTAGAAACTGCCGCGCCCCCTCAGAATAAACCTTTTAATGTGCAAGAGGTAGTGGAACGACTCGTGTCCTTGGGGAAACGCCAAGGCTACCTTACGTACGAGCAGATCAATAATCATCTTCCGCAGGAAATCGCTTCCTCTGAAAAGATTGAGGAGATCATCACAGCCCTCGCTGAGAAGAATATCGAAATTACAACAAGCTCCATCCAGCGGAACGTTGAACTTGAAGAGAAGTCGGGCGTCAAAAAGGAAGACAAGGATTTTGGCGAAGAGGCCAAGGAAATCGAAGAGGATTTTGAGCGCGGGCGGATGGACGATCCCGTACGGACGTATCTGCGCCAAATGGGACAGATTCCCCTCCTGACTCGAAGCCAGGAAATTGCTTTAGCGAAGCGAATTGAGGAAGCAGAAGAGAAATTAAAAGAGACCCTTTTCGAAACCAAAGCTGCCCGCCATGAGGTCCTTTTTTTGGCCAATCAAATTTTGTGTGGAGAAGCCAATCTCGAAGCTATCATCGATGAGGATGAAGAAGACAAGCTTCAGCTGACCAAACATAAACTCAAAGTTTTGACTCGGAAACTGAGGGCTTCTCGGAGAAATTCCGATCTTGGCTCACTCCTGAAACAGTTCAATTTGACCATCGGGATTGTAGAACAGATCATTGCTAATTTGCGTGCGAAGTTAGAGGAATTGAGAAACAATCGGAAGGAAATTTCTCAGCTTCGTCGCAAACGAGTGCGTGGACAAATCGGTCTCGTTGAAAAACGGAACAAGCAAATTTTAGGAGAATTGGGTGAACCTGAAGGTGTCATCCACGAACACTTCAAAAAAATTCATAAGCGCGAGAAAGAATTGTCCAACGCCAAGAAAGATTTGGTGGCGGCTAATTTGCGATTGGTCGTGAGCATTGCTAAGAAGTATACGAACCGCGGACTTTCTTTCTTGGATTTAATTCAAGAAGGAAATATTGGTCTCATGAAGGCAGTCGACAAGTTTGAATACAAGCGGGGTTATAAGTTTTCGACCTACGCCACCTGGTGGATTCGGCAGGCGATTACGCGCTCGATTGCAGATCAGGCAAGGACGATCCGCATTCCAGTGCATATGATTGAAACGATCAATAAATTTTTCCGCGCTTCACGGCATTTGGTTCAAGAAACAGGACGTGAACCCACTCCAGAAGAAGTAGCGCGCGTCATGAGAATGCCGATTGAGAAGGTCAAGGGTATTCTCAAAATTGCTCAAGAGCCGATCAGCCTCCAGACCCCCGTGGGAGATGATGGCGATACCAGTTTTGGAGATTTTATTGAGGACAAGTCGGCGGTCAATCCTGCCAATGTCACAGCCTATTCAATGTTGAAAGAACAAATGGGCGGAGTGCTGGGAACGATTACTGAACGTGAAGAAAAGGTTTTGAGGCTTCGTTTTGGCATTGGGGATGGTTATTCGAGAACGCTTGAAGAAGTGGGACAAATCTTCAATGTTACGCGCGAACGCGTTCGTCAAATTGAAGCGAAAGCACTTCGCAAGCTAAGGCACCCAACCCGAGCTCGGAAGCTGAAGAACTTTCTGGATCTTAAATTAGGCGACTAATCTTTTTATGGTCACACGCGAGGAAGTGATCCAAGCGATCAAGCAAGTTTACGATCCCGAAATTCCCGTCAATGTTTATGATCTTGGGTTGATCTACGAAGTCAATCTCGAAGGCGATTCCGTCCATATTCGAATGACGCTTACAAGTATGGGATGTCCTTCCGCTCAACAAATCCCCGAACTCATCCGCGCTCGCGTAGCGACCGTTCCTCATGTAAAAGACGTCCAGGTGGAGGTCGTTTGGCAGCCCACATGGAATCCTTCCATGATTAGTCCCGAAGGAAAAAAGATTCTCAGGCTTGAGAATGAGTCGTAATTGATTTCTCGAAGTGTATGAGTGACGCGAAGCACCTTTACGATGAAGCACTCGCGCTCTTCCGGTCGGGAAATTTAACTCAGGCGATCTCCCAATTGGAAGAGGTAGTTCGCAAAGATCCCGAGTTAGAAGATGTCCTTGAAACGCTCGGCGTTTTGTATGCCAAGGCCGATCGTTTGGATGAAGCGATCGAGACGATGAAACATCTCTTAAGGTTTTCTCCCAACCATATTATGGCCCATACCAACCTTTCCCGGTTTTATGTGCAAAAGGGAATGATCTTAGAAGCCGAAAAAGAACAAGCAGAGGCGAGACGTCTTTCTTGGAAGGCGGAGCTTAAGGCCCAGAAGACTCTCTCGGGCCAGGAGCAATCTTCTGAAGATGAAACTGGCAAAGGAGACAAAGACGTTCAAGCGAGGATTACGCGCTATCAAAGAGTCATCGAGCTCGATCCCGAGGATGTGTTAGGATACTTTAGTTTGGGAACGGCTTACTTGGATGGCAGGCGTTCGGAAGAAGCTCGAAAAGCTTTTGAACAAGCGATTCAGGTTGATCCCAATCATTCTCCGAGTTATTTTAGCTTAGGGGTTGCCCTGGAAGCTTTGGAACGCACGAAAGAAGCGGTTCATGTTTATGAACAAGGACTCAAAGTGGCAGATCGACGGGGAGATATGATCCCCCTTAAAAAAATGGAAATGCGCCTTAAAGCATTAAAAGGGAACTTATCATTGGGTCCGTAGCTCAG
>JACOVU010000121.1 GCA_016177155.1 Candidatus Omnitrophota bacterium
CTTTTGTATTGAATGTTTTTGGGACGATCGATCGCTCGCTTCAGAATGTCGCCTGCTTCGATCAGTGCTTTTTCAAGGGTCTGCCTAATTTTCCTCATCCCACCACCTCCTTTGCAAAAGCACACCCCAATTTGTTAACAGTGTGCTTTTGGCACTGTTTCAGTGTTCGATGTTTTGCATCGAATAAAGGAGGTGGTGGGATCACGTTTTCTTTTCGATCCTTTTTCGTTCTAACCTTAGCTTGCAAAAGAGCTTAAGCTTTGCTAGGATAACAGTTTGATAGGCGCAACGCAATATAAAGTCAGGGACGGTTCTTGAAATACAAAAATGGTAAGAACCGTCCCTGTAAGTATATGAGAAAAGATGAAATGGCACACAGAATCACTTTAATTCGTGGGGATGGTACAGGCCCTGAACTCGCAGAGGCAACCAAAAGAGTGCTGGACGCAACCGGCGTTCAGTTTGATTGGGATATCCAAGAGGCAGGCGTGGACGTGATGGCAAAGGAAGGAACGCCGCTTCCTGATCAATTGCTCGAATCCATTCGAAAAAATAAAATTGCGATCAAAGCTCCCATTACCACACCAGTTGGAACAGGTTTTCGTTCGGTGAATGTGGCCCTTCGGAAAGAATTTGATTTGTATGCTTGTCTCAGGCCTTGTAAGTCCTATCCGGGCGTTAGATCCCGCTACCAAAATATCAATCTAGTCATCGTTCGTGAAAATACAGAAGACCTTTATGCGGGAATCGAATTTCAAAAGGGTACGAAGGACGCAAAAGAGGTCATCGATCTTTGCGCGCGGCTTTCCAAAAAACCGATTCGTCCTGATTCAGGGGTCAGTATCAAACCCATTTCGGTTACTGGTACAGAGCGGATTGTGAGATTTGCATTTGAATACGCCCGAAAATACAAACGCAAAAAAGTGACGGCTGTTCACAAAGCCAACATCATGAAATTTTCGGATGGACTTTTTCTTGAAGTAGCCCGCCATGTTGCTCAGGGATATCCCGAGATCGAATTTGACGACCGAATTGTAGACAACATGTGCATGCAACTCGTTCAACATCCAGAATATTATGACCTGCTGGTTCTCCCCAATCTTTATGGGGATATTATCTCGGACGTCTGCGCAGGGCTCATCGGCGGTTTGGGTGTTGCGCCAGGTGCAAACATTGGAGAATATGGCGCTATCTTTGAAGCGACTCATGGGTCTGCTCCGAAGTACAAGGGACTTAATAAAGTAAATCCGACCGCCATGATTCTTTCAGGAATGTTGATGCTTCGCTATTTGGGCGAGGAGAAAGCGGCCGATCGACTTGAGAAAGCAGTGGCGGAAGTGATCCGCGAAGGCAAGGACGTTACCTATGATATGAAAGCCGATCGAAACGATAAGACTGCAGTAGGCACACGAGAGATGGCTGAGGCAATCATTAAGAAACTTAGGAGTTAGGAGATAGCGTGGAGCGTATAGGTGCAAGTAAAAACCAAAGGCTTTAAAGATTTAATTGTTTGGCAAAAGGCGTATCAATTAGTGAAGGAAATTTACAAGATGACAACAGTGTTTCCTAGAGAGGAATTGTACGGTTTGTCCCAGCAATTGAGAAGAGCAGCGATAGCTATTCCATCAAATATAGCTGAAGGGTATGGCAGACAGCATGACAAAGAGTATAAGCAATTTTTATCTGTTGCATATGCGTCCTTATGTGAGTTAGAAACGCAGTATTTATTGTCCGTTGATTTAAATTTCGCTTCAAAGAATCAAGTTATAGAAGGCTTAATGAGAGAAGTGGGAAGCATGCTTTATCGTTTAATTAACCCTATACACTAACTCCTATGTCCTCTACGCTATTTCCTAAGGTGACCGTTGTAGGAGCGGGATTTGTTGGCGCAACGACGGCCGAGCGCATTGTAGAAAAAGGGCTTGCGAACGTTGTCTTAGTCGATGTGGTTGAGGGGATGCCACAGGGCAAAGCGCTCGACATGATGGAATCTGCTCCGATTGAAGGATTTGGGACGACGATTGTCGGCACTAATTCTTATGAAGAAACCAAGGATTCAGACATTGTTGTTATCACGGCAGGTCTTGCACGAAAGCCCGGGATGAGTCGTGATGATCTTCAAGCAAAAAATGCAGAAATTGTAAGCGGAATCGTTAAGGAAGTTGCCTCTCGTTCGCCGAAAGCAATTTTAATCGTCGTTACGAATCCGCTTGATATCATGACCTATCTGGCGTGGAAGAAATCAGGATTTGATCGCAAGCGCGTCATTGGAATGGCGGGAGTTTTAGACTCTGCCAGGTATCGCTATTTTCTTTCCTTAGAACTTAAATGTGCTCCTCATGAAGTGGAAGCCGTGGTGCTCGGTGGTCACGGAGATTTAATGGTGGCCGTGCCCGAATCATCGACCTATCAGGGAAAACCAGTCACTCAGCTTTTGCCAAAAGAAAAAATTGACGCCATTAATAAACGAACTCAAGACGGCGGAATCGAAATTGTGAATTTGCTTAAAACGGGAAGCGCCTATTATGCTCCGTCCTCTTCAGCCGTTTCGATGGTGGACGCCATTTTAAAGGATTCCGGAAAAGTGCTGCCTTGTTGTGTCTATCTCAATGGGGAGTATGGAATTAAAGAGATGTATTGCGGCGTTCCTGTGAGTCTTGGCCGCGAGGGAGTTAAGAAAGTTGTAGAGCTTAAACTTTCAGCTGAGTCACAAGCCGCTTTGAAAAAGTCGGCGGAACACGTCCGAGAACAAGTCATGAAGTTGAATTTGTAAAATCGTACCTTCGAGACATCGATACTTCATTCCTTTGATACCTCGAGTCTTCGATGTCACGATGTTTCGATGGACGATGTACGAAGTACTAAATATATGGCTAAAATCAGTTCTTCATTTATTCTCAAACGGCTTCATTCACTTTCGGGCGTTTTTCCGATCGGGTTCTTCCTCTTGGAGCACATGCTTTCCAATTCGCTCATCCTCTTTGGTGCGGAAGCTTATAACCGCCAGATTCATTTTCTGCAAAGTTTGCCTTTTGTGGTGTTCATGGAGCTTACCTTCATCGCACTTCCGATTTTGTACCACGCAGGCTACGGCATTTTTGTAACTCTTTCGGGAAGAACCAATCTTTCCTCGTATCCTTTTACGCAAAATTATCTTTATACGCTTCAAAGAATTACCGGCGTGATCGCTTTAATCTATATTGCTGTCCATACGTACGAGACGCGGATTGTAAATGCCATGTATGGAACGGAAGTGAGTTTTGCGCGCATGCAGGAAATTGTGGCAAACCCTGTTATGTTTTGGTTTTATGTGATTGGACTCGCTGCGATTTGTTTTCATTTTGCAAATGGGATTTGGGGTTTTTGCGTGAGCTGGGGGCTTGCGGTGAGTGAGAAGGCCCAGCGAAACGTTGGAATTGGGTTTGGTACGCTCGGCCTTTTAATCTTTATCGTCGGCACAGCGTCACTGGTAAAATTGTTATGAAATTTTCCACAGCCGTTTCCTTGGTCTCCAGAACCGTTCGGGCGACGAAAAATGAATGTCGGTTTGTGTCGCCCTCACTCGACAAATGCCTGATTTTTCATTCCATAGAAAAATCTAGGCATTTGACGTTCTTCCGATCAAGGAAACGTCTGTGAATCACCCAAAGAGGGATAACCAGGCACTGGTTTAAGCAGGACATTCCGTAATCCCGCAGCAGCTCGAAAGCGTCGCGTTTTCTATGGAATTGAAAACGCAGCTTTCGCGCAGTGAAGGCCACACACATACGCGCAGGAGATCCTCCTTAGATCTCCGCGCGTAGTGCTAGCGCACTGATCAGCGCCTAGCAACCCGACATTCATTCTCGTGGCCTGAACGGTGTGGAGGGATCAGCGGAATGGACTGCTGAAGCGGATTGACGTCAACGGGAAATGTTTCAGAAAACTTGAGTATGAATACAAACGCAAAATTTATAGTGGTAGGGGGTGGGCTGGCAGGTTTGATGACGACGATCCGGCTTGCGGAAGCGGGATGTCACGTTGACATTTTCTCCATTGTTCCTTGCCGCCGGTCTCACTCCGTTTGTGCCCAAGGTGGCATTAACGCTTCCGTCAACACCAAAGGCGAAGGCGATTCTCCCCAAATTCACTTTGAGGAAACCGTGCTGGGCGGGGACTTTCTTGCGAATCAACCCATCGTTAAGGGAATGTGTGAGCGCGCACCTGAAATCGTTTACATGTTTGACCGTTGGGGCGTGGCGTTCAATCGCGCTCCTGACGGCCAGATTGATTTCAGGAGATTTGGTGGCACAAAATTTCATCGTACCGCCTATGCGGGCGCTACGACGGGTCAGCAACTCATGTATGCCTTGGATGAACAAGTACGCCGTTTTGAGGCGGAAGGGCTTGTGAAGCGTTACGAAGGCTGGGAATTTCTCTCCTGCGTGATGGATGATACCCACGCCGCGCGCGGAATTGTAGCGATTGATTTGATTTCACTTGAGCTTCGAGCATTTCGTGCGGATGCCGTCGTGTTGTGTACAGGCGGTGTCGGAATGATTTTTGGTCGGAGCACGAATTCCACGATTTGCACAGGTTCCGCCGCAGGCGCGGTGTTTAAGCAAGGCGTTTGGTATGCGAATGGCGAATTCATTCAAGTTCATCCGACCGCGATTCCCGGTGAGGATAAGAACCGTTTGATGTCGGAGGCCATTCGCGGGGAAGGTGGCCGCGTTTGGACTTATCAAGATGGAAAACCGTGGTATTTTCTTGAGGAGTGGTACCCGAAGTACGGCAATCTTGTGCCGCGCGATATCGCGAGCCGCGCGATTTTCAAAGTTTGCCGCGAGCTCAAGCTTGGAATTGATGGGAAAGATCTCGTTTATCTTGATATTTCGCATCTTGACCCGAAAGCACTTGAAGCGAAACTCGGCGGCGTGATCGAAATTTACGAAAAATTTGTAGGTGATGATCCCAAAAAAGTTCCGATGCGCGTTTTTCCTTCCGTTCATTATACGATGGGAGGGATTTATATTGATAACCAACACCTGACAAACATTTCTGGAATTCTCGCGGCGGGAGAGGCCGATTATCAATATCACGGAGCGAACCGTTTGGGGGCAAATTCACTGCTTTCCTGTATTTATGGGGGTGAACTAGCGGCGGAAAGTGCGATTCAGTATGTGGGTTCGCTTAAGACGTTTGCTTCTGAAGTAAGCGCCAAATTTTTCGATCACGAACTTCTTCGTCAAAAAGAAGCCAATGACAAATTTATGCGCTCCCGCGGCCATGAAAATCCCTACCGCCTTTGGGAAGAGATGGCAAAATGGATGACGGATCACCTCACGGTGGTGCGGGAGAATAAAAATATCAAAGCGACCATTGGAAAGCTTGAGGAGCTTACCACACGCCTTGAGCATGTGAGCCTTGACGATACCACCAATTGGACCAATCAAGCCCTGATCTTTACGCGTGAGCTTGAGAATATGCTCGTGCTCGCGCGCGTGATTGCGCTTGGGGCGCTTGCCCGCAATGAAAGCCGAGGAGCTCACTATAAGCCCGAATTTCCAGAGCGAAATGACCGGCAATGGTTAAAGACAACGGTTGCAAGGTGGGATTTTAAAAGTATCGAGCTTTTTTATGAGCCGGTCGATACATCACTCATCACCCCACGGGAGCGAAAATACTAATGGCGAAGTTTGATACTATTATCATTAAAGTCAAACGACAGCAAAGGCGAGAGACCAAGCCCTATGGGGAGGAGTTTCACCTTCCGTATCGGCCTTATATGAACATCATTTCTTGCCTTCAAGAGATTCAGAAAAATCCAAAAACCTTTGATGGCCGCAGGACCTCACCGATCGCTTGGGAACAAAGCTGCCTTGAGGAGATTTGCGGATCTTGTACGATGGTGATTAATGGCCGCGTCCGTCAGGCCTGCAGTACCTTGGTGGACAAAATTGGACCTGTGATTACCCTCGAGCCCATGACCAAATTTCCCGTGCTTCGAGATTTAGTGGTCAATCGTAAAGTCATTTTCGAAAGGTTTAAACAGGTCAAGGCATGGGTCGAAACGAATCAAACTTCTGGCCCAGGAACTCAAATCGCACCTGAGCTGGCAGAGAAGCGTTACCATTTGTCCAAATGTATGACTTGTGGTTGCTGTATGGAAGCGTGTCCTCAAATCAATGAACGATCGGACTTTATCGGGCCTGCCGCGATCAATCAAGTGCGTCTGTTTAATACGCATCCGATCGGCGCAAAGTTAAAAGAAAATCGTTTACTTGCGCTCATGCAAGGAGGCGGGATTGAAGATTGCGGCAATGCGCAAAATTGCGTCAAGGTTTGTCCGAAAGGAATTCCGCTCGTTACATCTATTATTGAAACCAATCGCGAAATTTCATTGGGCCTCATCGGCCTTCTTAAAAAATGATCCCACTACCTCCTTGGAAAGAACATGCTCGATTGAGAAGAAACAGGGAGCATGTCCTTTCATTTTCTAGGAGAAAATGTCGCCATTTTCAATGGCGACGCAAGGAGGTAGTGGGATGATTACGTTACCCCAAAAACCGTTTCAGCCTAAGATCGGGAAAGATGTATTCATTCATTCGAGCGCTGTTGTGATTGGACAAGTGACGCTTGGGGATCATGTTAATATTTGGCCCGGAGTGGTTCTGAGGGCAGACATCAACCGTATCGTGATTGGAAAATGTTCAAACATTCAAGATCTTTCCGTGGCTCATGTGGAAACAAACCGCGGCTGTTTCGTGGGTGAATATTGTGTTGTTGGACACAGCGTGATTCTGCACAGTTGTCGAGTAGGAGATGGTGTGCTGATTGGAATGGGTGCTGTGATTTTGGATGATGCGAAAATTGGAGATCGGGCTTTAATAGGAGCAGGTTCACTTGTGACAGAAGGAATGAAAGTGAAGCCCGAGTCGCTTTATTTCGGGCGTCCTGCCAAGTTTGTCCGCAAGTTATCTAAAAAGGAAATACACGATACCGTCAAGTGGGCAGAGAAATACGCCCGAATCGCAGAGGCTCACCAAAAAGGACTCTATCTCCCTGCTTATTCTTCATGATCCCACCACCTGCTTTGCAAGAGCGCGCTGAATTGATAAAATACGTCGTGAAGCGCGCTCTTGTATCTTTTTTGAAAGATTCCGCCGTACGGCGGAGAAAGCAGGTGGTGGGATGAATATCCACGAGTACCAAGCCAAAACGATTTTCCAAAAATACGGTCTGAAAATCCCGAGAGGCAGAGTTTTCGACCAAGGTTCTCTTTCTCCTGAGTCGATTCGCTCGTTGGGCTACAGCTCCTTTGTGGTCAAAGCTCAAGTTCATGCAGGTGGGCGCGGGAAGGCGGGCGGGATCAAGATTGTTCAAACGATTGAAGAAGCGTTTCAGGCTGCTCGAGGAATGCTCGGTAAAACCCTTACGACTTATCAGACAGAAGGAGCGGCGAAACCTATTGATTGGGTTTTGATTGAAGAAGCGGGACACATGAAACGCGAACTTTATGTTGCCGTTGCGATGGACCGCGAACAAGCGCTGCCTTGTGTGATTGGTTCAGAAGCCGGAGGAGTCGATATTGAAACCGTTGCCCGCGAAACACCAGAAAAAGTATTCAAATTCCATTTTGATCCCGATCAAACACTCGTCCCAGGTCTTTTTACTCAGGTAGCTTCCAAGTTTGCAGGAACTTCCAAAGAATTGGCACGCTTTACCTTGGAATTTGCGAATTTATTTGCGAAGCTTGCACAGATTTTTGTTGAGCTAGATGCGTCGCTTGTGGAAGTTAATCCTCTCGGCCTTATGTCCGATGGTTCACTTCTTCCGATTGATGCTAAGATTAATTTTGATGACAATGGACTTTTTCGTCATCCTGAAATCGCTCTCCTTCATGATCCCCGTCAAGAAGATTCCCGAGAGAATGAAGCAAAAAAATTTGATTTGAGTTATGTGAGTCTGGAGGGAAATATTGGCTGTATGGTGAATGGTGCGGGACTTGCGATGGCGACCATGGACATTATCAAACTTCATGGGGGAGAGCCTGCTAACTTTTTGGATGTAGGGGGCGGGGCGAGCAAAGAGAAAGTC
>JACOVU010000126.1 GCA_016177155.1 Candidatus Omnitrophota bacterium
CACGTGGCGGGGCGGCGCCCGGGATATGTGAGACAGTACTGAATCGGGTGGCGCATGTCGGCGGATGACAGCTGAGCCATGACGGAGCCATCCACAAACTCCACCATCGAGTGAACAATGCTCTGGGGATGAACAACGACATCGATATTTTCATAAGGGATGCCATAGAGATAATGCGCTTCGATGACCTCAAGCCCCTTGTTCATGAGCGTGGCAGAATCGATGGTAATTTTCGGACCCATTTTCCACCTTGGATGCTTCAAAGCCTGACGGCTGGTTACCTTGTTAAAATCAATCTTCTTACGAAAGAACGGACCGCCCGAAGAAGTGAGAATTAACTTTTTCACCATTCCTCGAGTTTGGCCTTCAAGACATTGCCACAGACCTGAATGTTCGCTATCGATCGGAATGATCGATACGTGATTCCGCGCGGCTTCCCGAATGAGTAGTTCGCCCGCCATCACCAATGGTTCTTTGTTTGCAATCGCCACGGTTTTCCCTGCGCGAATCGCAGCTAAAATAGGCTTGAGACCAACCGCACCCACCGTTGCAAAAACAATTTGATGGGCACCACGAGTAGTAGAGACTTCAATCAATCCCTCATCTCCCGTCACCACTCGAATCCCAAAACGTTTGAGCCGACCTTCAAGCCATCCCGCTTGGTCCTGTTCATAAATACAAACGAGTTTCGGGCGAAACTTTCTAGCTTGCTCATAAAGGGCTTCTGCATTACGTTTAGCGGCAAGCGCAACCACAGAAAGCGACTTCGGATGTGCCTGAACCACACGGAGCGTGCTCATCCCAATCGACCCCGTTGATCCAACGATGCTAATATTCTTGATCGACATAGAGTTAGAGCTCTTGAATGACGGTTAAATAATAATGAAGCACGGGAAGCGTTAACAAAAGGCTATCAATCACGTCCAAAATGCCGCCCAATCCTGGGAGATTTCCAGAATCTTTCACACCCGCATCGCGCTTGAGCAAACTTTCGGCCAAATCACCCAACTGGCTAAAAATACCGATGACTATCCCTAAGAAAAAAAGATGCACGATCGGCACGTGTTTCAAATAAATCGTAGAAATCACGGAAAGGAAAAGGGTCATCAGAAAACCTGCTACTGCACCTTCGACCGACTTATTGGGACTGATGTGAGTAATATACTTGTGAGTTCCAAATTTTTTCCCTACAAAATAGGCCGCTGCATCTCCAGATTTAATAATCAAAAGCAAATAGAAAACCCACCACGCCCCGTAAGGCAAGGCATGGATTTTGGTCATGAAAGAGAAAAACCACGCCACATAAACAAGCCCGAAAAGAGTAAGGCCTGTACTGACAATCGCGTGTTCTTTCAAATGGCGGTGGAAGTTAAAAATGAAAAGGCACAAAACGGCAATCACTAAAATAATGGACTCTCCTGGAAAATAGTGAGGGATGGGGAGCAAAACTCCAAAGATAAGACCAATGTAGCGGTTGATGAAAAATCCTTTGCGCTCAGCCAGATTGAAGTATTCTAAAAGTCCAAGGACGACAAACGCTTCGACAATCAATAAAAATAGCCACGAAGGCGCAAAGAAAACAGCATAGATTGTAATGGGGATCAAAATACCAGACCAAGCAAGTCGCTTCAAAAGTTGACTCATGGGCTATTGAGCTAAGGGGGTTGTTTCGGCCCGTCCGAACCTGCGTTCGCGTGTCCCGTATACACGGATCGCCTCGAGAAAATCGGATTTCTTAAAGTCAGGCCAATATTTTTCACTCACATAAATTTCGGTATAAGAAATCTGCCAGAGCAGGAAATTACTGATTCGCATCTCCCCGCTCGTTCGAATCAAAAGATCCGGATCGGGAATCCCCGTCGTATAAAGCTCTTTGGAAAAAGACGCTTCACTAACGTCCTCGGGATTTAACTTTCCCTGCTTCACTTGTTCACAAATCCGTTTGATGGCGTCGATAATTTCAACGCGACTTGAATAACTCAGCGCCAAAGTAAGCACCAACTGATCATTCTTCGCCGTACGTTCCATGTTGCGTTTGATTTTTTCCCGGACTTCTCTGGGCAATTCCTCAAGTTTGCCGATGGCGTTGAACCGGATCTGGTTTTCTTCAAGTTCCTTAAGTTCCGAATCCAAAAACTGGGAAAGAAGATTCATAAGAAAAGCGATTTCATTTTTGGGACGCGACCAGTTCTCTTTGGAAAACGCGTAAAGGGTGAGGTATTTGACCCCAAGTTCCCGCGCCGCACGCACAATTTCTCGGATCGTATCTACTCCATTTTGGTGACCAAAAATCCGTGCCATGCCGCGTTCTTTGGCCCAGCGACCATTCCCATCCATGATGATCGCAATATGTCTTGGAATTTTATGAATCGTTTCCATCGAGATAAATTGTCTCGGACCTTTCCGAACCGACCGAAACAATCGAGATAGGAACTTGAACAAGAGCCTCAAGTCGCTTTAAGTACTTACGAGCGGCGACCGGCAAATCCTTCCACATGCGCGCTTGTCGTGTTGACGTTTGCCATCCTGGATGTTCCTCATAAATAGGTTCTGCACCTTCAAGAATCTCAATGTCCGCAGGAAATGAATGATAACGTTTCCCCTGATAGCGATAGCCTACACAAATCTTAATTTTAGAAAGTTCATCCAACACATCCAGTTTCATCACCACAATTTTTCCAAGACCATTGACCAGCGCGGAATGTCTTGCCACCACCGCATCAAACCAACCGCATCGTCTGGGGCGTCCTGTAGTTGCCCCATATTCCTCACCCCGCTCGCGAATGTGGCGCATCAATTGTGGAGGAAATTCGCTTGGAAATGGGCCTTCACCTACCCTTGTCGTATAAGCTTTGACCACTCCAATGACTTCATCCGCCCGCGCTGGACCCATCCCCGTACCTGTTATTGCACCACCTGCCGATGCATTAGACGAGGTAACATAAGGATAAGTTCCATAGTCTACATCTAAAAGCGTTCCCTGCGCACCTTCAAACAAAATTTTCTTTTTTGTACGCACCGCTTGATCTAAAAGAAGGCCGATATCGCAAACATAAGGGGCAATCTGAGTTCGATATTTGGAATAGGTGGCGTGGATTTCGTCGAAGGAAAATGGAGGGTGACCAAAGATTTTTTTGAGCATCAAATTCTTTTCATCCAGAATCATCTTGAGCCGCTCGCGAAACACTTTTGGATTCATCAAATCCACAATTCGAATTCCCACTCGATTAGCTTTATCCGCATAACAAGGGCCAATCCCCTTTTTGGTCGTCCCGATTTTCTCAGTTCCTTTTCCATCCTCGCGAAGCTGATCCATCAAACCATGATAAGGGAGAATCAGATGGGCACGATCGCTCACGAAAAGTCTTCCCTTGACCGCCACCCGATGTTTTTTCAGCATATCGATCTCTTGAAACAAAGCGGCCAGGTCAATCACCACACCATTTCCGATCACGCACACTTTCTTGGGATGAAGAATTCCAGAAGGAATTAAATGGAGAACAACTTTTTCAGCACCGAAACAGACCGTGTGCCCTGCATTATTCCCGCCTTGATAACGAACAATATAGTCACTCGTGCGCGCGAGAAGGTCGATGATCTTCCCTTTCCCCTCATCGCCCCATTGAGCTCCCACCAAAATCACATTTCGGGCTCGACCTTTCTTCATGAATGACCTTCCTTGAGATTTAGAGCTTGATCACTTTTGCATCAATGATAGGGCCAAAGGCCTTCAACTCTTTGAGGACTTCGGGAGGGACTGGTTGGTCGGTGTTAATGGCTGTAATCGCAAATGTTTTTGTACCTTTTACAACACGACCGAGCGTCATTTCTGCAATATTGACCTTATTTTTCCCTAAAATCGTACCTACCATACCGACAACTCCAGGCTGATCTTCATTATGAATCACCAACATATCACCTTTCGGAATTGCATCTAAGAAAAACTCATTGATTCGAACAATCCGGGGATCTTGATTGCCGAAGAGAGTTCCCATAATCAAATTCTCCTGATGATCCATGGTCACTTCAACCGAGATAAAAGTAGTAAAATCCTCTACCTGCGTTGTCTTGCTTTCGTTGACGGTAATGCCGCGCTCTTTCGCGATTGCTGGTGCATTGACAAAATTGACCGTTTCACCACAAATTGGGGTAAGAAGCCCTTTGACAACTGCAATCGTAAGCGGAGCAACATTAAAATTAGTAATTTCCCCGCCGTACCGAATCGAAACTTTTCTGAATCCGCCTCCAAAAAGCTGAGCTTGCATAGATCCGATCCGCTCCGCCAAGATGAGCCAAGGTTTCAACTTTTTCATCGTCTCGAAATCAACCGAAGGTAGATTCACAGCATTTCTAATTCCACGCTCCAAGAGAGCATCCACCACTTGATGTGCTACTGCAATTCCAACATTCTCTTGAGCTTCTTGAGTGGCAGCACCTAAATGAGGCGTAGCCACCACCTGATCCAATTCCAATAATGGATTTTTTCCAGGCGGCTCTTGTTCAAAAACATCGAGCGCCGCGCCGCGAACTTTTCCCGATTTAACTGCCTCTTGGAGCGCCCGCTCATCCACCAAGCCTCCACGCGCGCAATTGACAATATAAACGCCTTGCTTCATGAGCTTGAACGCTTTCTGATCAAGCATATTCTTGGTGGTTTCGGTCATTGGAACATGAAGGGTAATAAAGTCGGCGGCCTTAAGAAGTGTTTCGAAATCAACAAACTCGACCCCTAATGGCTGGGTTGCTTCTTTGGAAATAAAAGGATCATGCGTAAGTACTCGCATTCCAAACGCATTTGCGCGTACCGCTACTTCACGGCCAATTCGTCCAAACCCAATAATGCCGAGCACTTTGCCATTTAATTCCGTCCCCGTAAATTTGCTTCTTTTCCATTCTCCAGACTTCACATGTCCACAAGCTTGAGGAATATTCCTCGCCATGGCCATGAGAAGTGACATCGTGTGCTCGCAGGTTGAAATCGTGTTCCCTTCAGGGGTATTCATCACAATGATGCCCTGCTTGGTCGCGCTATCGAGGTCAACATTATCCACACCGACCCCAGCACGCCCGATGACTCGGAGGCGTTTTGCTGCTTGAATCAGATCTTTGGTCAAATGTGTACCAGACCGTACAACAATGGCATCATAATCGCCAATGACTTTCTTAAGCTCCTCGGGCTTGAGGCCCGTGCGAACGTCAACCGTAATTTGTGACTCGCGCTTGAGAATCGCAAGCCCGCCATCGCCAAGTGGATCGCTAATTAACACTTTGTAGTTTGCCATTAGACATGAACCTTTGTTGTATTTTTCTTCCTGAGTTCTTCCAATGTTTCCTTAAGGACAGACAGCCCTATTTTAATGTCAGACTCCCGAATAAATCCCATGTGAGAAACTCGAAACACCTGCCCCTTCATGCTGCCCTGCCCGCCTGCCAGAGTTACTCCCTTTTCATCCCGTAGGGTCGAAACTAATTTTTCTCCGTCAATATCAGCAGGGACTTTCACCGCTGTAAGCGTATTAGCGGGTTTTTTGGAAAAGAGTTCAAGACCCAGATTTTTTATTTGCTCGCGTGTATAGACAGCGAGCTTTCCCGTTCGCGCCCAGATGCGTTCGATTCCCTCCTGCTTCATTTGCTTCAATGTTTCTCGGAGCGCAAGTACAAGAGTAAGCGCAGGCGTAAATGGAGTATCCCAATCTTTTAGCGATTTCTCACATTGTCCGAGATCTACGTAATACCGTGGAAGTTTCGCAGTCTTATTGAGTGCCCAAGCTTTTTTGCTTGCTGCCAGAAACGCAAGACCCGGGGGAATCATCAGGCCTTTCTGAGAACCGCTCACCACCACATCCACCTTCCAACCATCCATTTCTAACCGATCTGCTGCAAGGCCGCTGATCGCATCCACCACAAAAATGGCCTGCGTCTTCGCAACAATCCTGGCCATGGATTCGATATCTAAGAGAACGCCGGTGGAAGTCTCACAAAGCGTCGCATAAACCGCTTTCGCACCAGGATTCGCCTGAAGCGTTTGTTCCAGCGTCTCTGGTGAAATGGTCTCTCCATAAGGGACTTTAACGACGACCGCGTTCAATCCATAACGCTTTGCAATTTCAGTCCATCGTTCCCCAAATTTTCCAGCCTCAAGCGTAATCACTTTATCTCCTGCCGAAAGGAAATTTGCGATGCTCGCTTCCATCGCAAGTGTGCCAGAACCCGTAAAGGTATAAACCGATTCCTGCGTTCTAAACACAAGTTTCAAATTTTCCGAAACTTCGCGAAAGAGCTCTCGATACCGAGGAGTCCTGTGATGAAAAATAGGCTCTGCCATCACCTTTAACACTTCAGGCGGGACAGGCGTTGGCCCAGGAGTCAAAAGAATGTTTCGCTTAGTCATGGATCATTTTTTCGAGTTAGGTACGTCTGATTTCGATTCAATCACTTGGTCCGCTATGCCATAGTCTTTAGCTTCTTGAGCCGACATGAAGAAATCGCGGTCAGAATCTTTTTCAATTCGTTCTAGCGGTTGACCTGTGTGTTTCGCAAAAATTCGGTTGAGTTCCTCTTTGAGTTTCAAAATTTCCTTTGCGTGAATGCTGATATCTGAGGCACTGCCCTGCGCACCGCCCCAGGGTTGATGAATCATGACCCGCGCATGAGGAAGTGAGTAACGTTTCCCTTTCGTCCCCGCGGCGAGCAAAAGCGCTCCCATGCTAGCTGCCTGTCCGACACAATAGGTAGAAACATCACATTTAACGAATTGGATCGTGTCATAAATCGCAAGACCCGCCGTCACGCTTCCGCCTGGCGTATTAATGTAGATATTAATATCCTTCGCGGGATCTTCCATTTGCAGGAAGAGGATTTGGGCGATAATCAAATTCGAAATGGTATCATCAATAGGCGTACCGATAAATACAATTCGATCTTTGAGAAGTCTTGAATAAATATCATAAGCGCGCTCACCGCGTCCTGTTTGTTCAATGACCATTGGAACTAAATAACCGCTCATCGTTTCCTCCTTGTTCGGTAAAAGCTAGGAACTAGCTTCCACCTCGGTAATCACTGCTTTATCTTTAAGCCACTGGATTGTTTTTTCAAAAATGATTTGTTGTGCCAAAGAATCTTTCCGATCGCGATCCTGTGAATAATAGCTTTTCACTTCCTCTACCGGCCTGCGAAGACGCCCCGCAAGAGACTCATATTTTGCATTCCAATCTTCTTCCTTCGCCTCAACATGCTCACGGGTAGAAATTTCATCTAAAAGAAACGAGACACGAACCTGCCTTTCTGCTTCTTGCTCAAGACTCTTTCTGATTTCGTCTCGGTGCTTAGCGGCATCCTCGGCTTTCGCGCCACGATAAAGAAGCGATTGTATTTGATCTTCCACGAGCGCATTCAGCCTGCGCTCGATCACCCCCGCTGGAACTTCAAATTTGGACCTTTTAATGAGCTCATCCAAAAGATTCTGCTCCAATTTTCGTTCCGTTTCAACCTTCTTATGATTTTCAAAATCCTTCTCAATCGTTCGTTTCAAATCCGCAACCGACTCATACTCTCCCGCCGCTTTGGCGAGTTCGTCATCGAGTGAGGGAAGTATTTTTTCCTTAAGCTCATGGATCATAACCTTAAACTCCCCAGGTGTTCCTGCTAATTCTTTCCGGACATAATCGGAAGGAAAGGTAACGGTTACTGTGCGGTTCTCACCAGGTTTGGCGCCGAGAAGCTGCTTCGAAAAACCTTCCAGGTAATCTTTGTCACGGATTTCAACCCATTCGCCATCCCGTTTTTCAACTTCTTTACCATCGGCTTGTAACACATAATCGGCAATCAAAAAATCACCCAACCGCGCTTCCCGTCCTTCCACCGCTTGGAATTTAGCATGGGATTCTTGAATTCGCTTGAGCGCATCGTTTACTTCGGTTTCGGTAACGCGCACTCGCTCACGCTTAAGCGAAAGACCTGCATACTTATCAATTTTTACCTTTGGCCTCATCTCCACGTGGGCCTTGTATTTCAACCGCCTTTCGTCAAATTCCATGCTTTCGACGCGGGGATAACCGATGACATCAAGCGCTTCTTGCTTCAGTGCATCTTGGAGACTCCGCGCAACAAGTTCTTTCCACACCTCACGTCGCGCTTCATCTTTAAAGTGAAGCGCAACCACCTGGCGCGGCGCATGGCCCGGACGAAACCCAGGAATCTTCGCCTGCTTAGCAACCGAATTGTAAAATGAGTTGAACTCCTCGGTCACTACTTCAGATGGAACATCGATCGTGAGTACTTTCTCACAGGAATTTACATCTTTGACGTTAACCTTCAATTTCATAGACTCCCAATACAATAACTTCCACAGTGTCTTGCCTCGCTCTAGTTTTCCGATGGAAAACTCGAGCGGGAGACGGGATTTGAACCCGCGACATCAACCTTGGCAAGGTTGCGCTCTACCAGCTGAGCTACTCCCGCAAAAAACGTTCATGAACTAGCTGCTCGCCAAACCGTAGAACTACCTAAGTGCTTGCAATTTCGACCTTTATAAAAACTGAACCTTGTTATTATAGTTATTCCTTAAGATTCTTCAAGGAGAAAGGCGTGAGCCGATGACTTCCCTAGTCATCGCCGAACACACTTGAGATCCGATGATCTCAAGTGCCACCCTTTATGAACCTTGGGCACCAAATCCTGCCGATTTGGTGCGATCTGTCGTAACGCGACACGAGTCGAGTGACGAGTGCCGTTACGCACTTTTGCGGTCGGCAAAAGTGCCATTCGTACATTCGGCCCGATCGGCCTCATGTCGAATGGTGCGC
>JACOVU010000124.1 GCA_016177155.1 Candidatus Omnitrophota bacterium
CGGCGGAATATATTGCCAAAGATCGCTCTCAATTGTTTTCTGGTTCACAGCGGTAGGCGACACGATCTTAGCATCCAAAATCGTTCCCTTATCATCCAGTGTATAACGATGATACAAAATCCCTCGAGGTGCTTCGGTACATCCATAACCCGTTCCCGCACGAGGTTTGACCGGAACGGCGGGTTGATCAGGCATCTCATACTTGCCAATCAGCTTAAGCGCCTCATCGAAGGCATGGATGAGTTCAACCGCTCTCACCAAAATGCTCTTAAAGGGATTAAAACAAACGGGCTCAAGCCCCACTTCGCGCGCGGCCTTTTGTGCCACAGGCGCGAGGCGTTCGAAATTCAAACTATAACGCGCGAGAGGACCGACGTGACAAGAACCGCGTCCTTTCACTCTGGTATGAAGCGCGGTCGAATGCTCCACGTGTTCTTCAATCAACCACTGGTCATATTCGCTAATCGGAACATTCAATCCCTTATTGGAAACAAGTCTCCCTTCGAGAATTGCATATTCATGGGGATGGCGGATCGCTACATATTCATAATCAGGCTCGAAATCAGGAAATGAAAGTGTCGCTAAGGTTTTAATTACCCCCAGTGAAGTTTCGAGCCCCCATTTCAAATCATCCGCCATTTCTTGAAGTTCCGCTTTCCGAGGAACTTTGTAAAATCCGCCGACTCGTACATTGATCGGATGAATTTCCCTTCCTCCAAGAATTTGAACCAAATGGTTTCCGATTTTCTTCATCCGAAGTGCAATTTGGACCAACTCGGAATGATCTTTCGCCATTTGAATCGCATCCTCATAACCCAGAAAATCTGGGGCGTGAAGCATAAAAATGTGAAGCACATGACTTTCAATCCATTCCCCCAAGTAAAGTAAGTGGCGCAGTAAGCGAAGCGGCCCTTCCACTTGCACCCCACAAATGGATTCCATGGCATGACAAGAACTCATCAAGTAAGCAACGGGGCAAATCCCGCAAATACGCGCGGTGATGTCGGGAGCTTCACGAAAATCGCGACCCCTGAGGAAGGCTTCAAAAAAGCGCGGCGGTTCAAAAATCTTGAGCTTTACCTCTTGAACCTTGCTCTCCTTTACTTTCACATAAAGTGAGCCCTCTCCCTCCACTCGTGCGAGATAATCCACCTTAATGGTTTTGGTACTGCTTTTAGTTTTCTTTTCCATATTCATTCTCTAATGTGGGGCTCGTGCGCTTCACTTTCTCTGCGAAAAGCTTCAGAGTAAGCATTGAAATTCCGAAAGCCGCGGACGATGTCTTCATGACTTACCCCAAGCTCTAACCAACGCTTGCCGAGCGAGGTCGTATTGGGAGTTTCCTTTGGCCCAAAACAACCGTAACAACCCCGATGGTAAGACGGGCAAAGCGCTCCACAACCAACCTGTGTGACTGGACCAAGGCAGGGCGTGCCATGAGCGACCATGACACAGACAACCTGGCGGCGTTTGCATTCGGTACAAACGCTATGGGTCGGAACGTTCGGCTTTCGTCCCATCAAATAGGCCGAAATCACTTCGACCAGCTGATATTTGTTGATGGGGCAACCTCGAAGTTCAAAATCAACGAACACATGATCTGCGATCGGCGTCGATTTATTTAAGGTTTCAATATAGCGCGGCGTCGCATACACAATCGAAATAAAATCCTTCACATTCTTGAAATTTCTTAACGCTTGAATGCCTCCCGCGGTGGCGCAAGCGCCAATGGTAATCAGAAATTTGGAAGCACGACGAACTTGGTGAATCCGTTCCGCATCGTGAGGCGTTGTAATCGAACCTTCGACAAGAGAAATATCATAAGGCCCGGAGACGACGGCGCGTGAGGCTTCCGGGAAATTAGCAATTTCAACCTTTCCCGCTACGGCGAGGAGTTCATCCTCACAGTCCAAGAGGCTCAATTGACATCCGTCGCAAGAGGCAAACTTCCAAACCGCAAGCTTGGGTTTCACCCGTGATCCCATAAACTAGACCTCTTGCTTCCCGAAAAAGGGCGCGATTTGATTGAATTGAAATACGGGTCCATCTTGACAAACAAACATAGGGCCAAATTGACAGTGACCGCAAAAACCGATGGCGCATTTCATATTGCGTTCCATGGAAACATAAATCCGCTCATTGCTGATGCCCCGTTTTCCAAGTTCCTGAATGGTATATCGCATCATAATCTCAGGACCGCAAACCATCGCGATTGCGTTGCTTGGGTCAAAAAGAGCCCTTGAAATCAAAGTCGTCACCACGCCCACATTCCCGCGCCACGCCCCTGTCGCACGGTCGACTGTGACGTGAACCTCAAGATCAAATTCACCGCCCCATTTTTGCAACTCTTTTTGATAAAGAATCTCATCCGGCGTTCGAGCACCGTACAAAAGGACTACTTTCCTATACTGATTTCTTTTCGCAATCAATTGATAAAGTGCTGGTCTGAGTGGCGCAAGGCCAATACCACCTGTCACAATGACGACATCACGACCCACTGCTTCCTCAAGCGGCCAACGTGTCCCAAATGGCCCGCGAACCCCTAAAGTATCGCCTGTTCTCATTTGCTTCATTGCTTTCGTCACTACACCTACTTCACGCGCCGTATGGGTCAGGCGGCCATCTGGTTTCGTGGGATCACTGCTGATCGAAATAGGAACTTCCCCAATTCCATAAACATACAACATATTGAACTGACCCGGTTCAAAGGAAAATTTCCCATTCTGTGATTCTAGTTCGAGCGTAAAGGTATCGTGCGTTTCTTTCCTGACACCTTTAATTCGGAATGGTGTTGTCAGCATTGGGTTTTCGGTTGATATGCTCATTTCTTAGACCTCTTCAAAGGATTGCCGTAAAGATCAAGGAGCTGCAACCGGGTTGCGCTAAGCCGCTGGACAACCACATTCGTAAAACGTTTCAGAAGTTCATACCCGAGATCGTGATCCCGCTCGCATTTCGTTCGAAGACACCGACCGTCCAAAGCGATCGCACGTGTTAGCTCCACAGCACGAGCGTCAAAATGCCAGCGGTAGGGCGGTACTAACCAGGACCAACCGATGACCTCACCTTGTCCGACGGTATCGATGGTAATTGAATCCTTTTCGGGGGAACGAATTTCGATCGCGACCTTGCCAGCACGGATTAAATAGAATCGATCCGCTCTTTCTCCCTCATGAAAAATATATTGATCGGGTTTAAATACGACGTTCGAGGCGCAGCCAGAGAGTATCTTGAGGTGCGGCTTTTTCATTCGAGATAGAAAATCATGTTTCGCCATGATCGTTTCAAGCGTTTCCATTAGTTTTTCTCCTTGTAAGACTTCGGACTCTTTGGTTTTGACGTCTGGCCGCGAATGGCACGCACCTCTTCCGTAATGTCGATCCCCACAGGACACCATGTGATGCAACGCCCGCAACCCACACAACCGGACATCCCAAATTGATCTACCCAAGTAGCCAATTTATGTGTCATCCACTGTCGGTAACGAGACTTGACGCTTCGACGCACACTGCCCCCATAAATATAAGAAAAATCCATGGCGAAACAAGAATCCCATTTCCGCCACCGTTCGGCATGCTGACCCGTAAGATCAGTCAGATCTTCCACCGTGGTGCAGAAACAGGTGGGACATGCCATCGTACAATTAGCACAGGAAAGACAGCGGCTTGCCACCTCTTTCCAACGAGGATGCTCGTAATTTTTGTAAAGCAATTCTTTTAAATTCGTTTGGTCCATCGCACGCCCCATACGCTTGGCAGAACGAGCTAAGATTCGATTTGCGGTCTGAATCCTCTTTTTGTCTGCCTGACGGTACGGAATTTCGGCGAGGACTTCTGCGCCTTTTTTCGATCCCACCTCCAAGACGAAATAATGGGCCTTAGCTTCCAAAACCTCTGTAAGCGCAAGATCAAACCCAACGGTCGCTTTCGGACCAGTTCCCATCGATTGACAAAAGCAAGTTCCGCCAGGCTTGGTACAATTTACTGCGACCACAAAAATATTGTCCCGGCAAGCTTGGTAAACGGGGTCTACAAACTGTCCTCCCATGAATACTTTGTCTTGGATCAAAATCGCTTGAAGCTCACAAGAACGAACGCCAAGAAAAGCAAACTTGGTAGTTTGCTCAATTTCTTGAACCACTTGAAAACGATGATCTTCGCGATCTGCTTTCCAAAGCCGGAGGGAAGGCGGGTGAAGAAATTTCTTCCAAGATTGTGGGCCGACCGTATAATTGAAAAACGCCCGACCGCCCCCCTTTTCTAAACGATAACACCCTGGCGCTTGTTCGTCGGTATAACCAACGGGCAAATCACGGAGAGAATGCAATTCATCGTAAACGATTGCTCCATCCCTTACGGTCGGCCCGATGGCACGATACCCTTTTCCAATTAAAGCGGAAAGAAGTTGACCTAGATGACTGGCTTCAAGAATAAATTTACTCTCTTCTGCCCGCTCCGTTCGCGCCTTAGGCATTTTGAGACTTAATTGTTTGCTCATGTTTTAGCTCTCATTGACAAGTTCAACGGAATCGACAGAGACCTGATTTCCGCTCATCACCTCAACATCAGTAGAATTACAGCAGGAACACGCGAGAAAGTGATGGTCGAGAACAGTTCCTGTACGGCTGCATTGCCAGCAATAAACCGTTATTTTCTCCTCGATCAAATCCAGTTCTGTTCCTTCCAAGGGAGTGCCTTTGGTCACCACGACATAGTGCATTTTTACGCTTTCGGGATTGAGATGAAAAATCTCTCCTACTTTCACCTTAACGCGCTTTGGAACATAGCGAGGGTGCTTCTTTAATTCTTCCATAATGGACTCTACGATGCGCTTTGTGAAATTACCCTCATGCATGTTGAAAACTCCTTGATCTAAATCTTTAAGACAATTCGAGCATCAACGACTTGCGCGCCCTCTTTTTTTCGATAGACCACAAGCGGATTAATATCGACTTCGCTCACATCAGGCTCATTAGAGGCCAGTTGGGAAAGTCTCTGGAGGCATTCAATAATTTTTTCAAGATCGGCTGGCTCTTCTCCTCGAATCCCTTTCAAGATGGCGTAGGCTCGAATGGATTCGATCATCCGTCTTGCTCCCAGCTCGCGAATGGGTGCAAGCCGAAACGTAACGTCTTTAAACACTTCCACATAAGTTCCGCCAAGCCCAAACATGAGAATCGGCCCGAAGTGAGGATCTCGATTCATCCCAAGAATGACTTCTCTTCCTTTCATTCCCATCGCCTGAACAAGAACGCCGTCAATTTTTGCTGCTGGTTGAAATTTGAGTACAGCGCTTGTCATTTCTTTAAATGCCCGCTCGACTTCCGCGGCACTCTTCAAATTGAGACGTACACCCCCCACATCCAATTTGTGTACAATGTCAGGTGAGACAATTTTGATGGCGACGGGAAAACCAATTTTCTCAGCCTTCGCACCAGCTTGCGGCGCAAAACTCGCAAACTCATAAGGAAGTAATGGAAAACCATAAGCCTTTAGGATTTCCATGGCTTGGTGCGTTGTTAAGAGGCGTTGGTTTTTTTCTTTCGCTTGCTGAATGATCGAACGAACCCCTACCGAATCAATGGGAAATGACCGTACTTCGGTTCGCGGCCTAATGATCCATTGTTTATAACGAATCATTGCTCCCAAGGCGCGAGCCGCTTCCTCGGGAAATTTGTAATGAGGAACGTGATGCTCTTCAAGAATCTTGATTCCAGGGGAAACGTCTACAAAACCCATAAATGAAGTGAGAATGGTCTTTTTGGTCTTCTGGTTCATTCGGACAATCGCATGTGCAATTTCTTCAATATCTGTCATCGCTTGCGGAGTTAAAATCACAATGACGCCGTCTACGTTAGAATCTCCCAAAACACAGGTGAGCGCATGTTCATATCGATCGTGTTGGGCATCACCAATGACGTCGACGGGGTTGGAAAAATTAGCGGTAGGAGGAAGCACCTTTCGCAAAGCTTCCTGAGTTGCTGAGCTTATTTCTGCCATCTCAAGTCCGTATCGGACACAGGCATCGGTCGCCATAATGCCAGGGCCGCCTGCGTTGGTCACAATCGCAACTCGTTTGCTTCGCGGAATTGCCTGATAGGCAAACGCGGTGGCGAGATCAAAAATTTCCTCGACTGAGTCAACACGGAGAACGCCTGCTTGCGCGAAAATGGCGTCATAAACCTCATCCGACCCCATGAGAGACCCTGTATGAGAACTGGCTGCTTTAGCGCCTTGAAGTGTTCTTCCTGCTTTAATCGCGAGAATCGGTTTCGGCTTCACGAGATCCCCTGTGATTTCGCGTGCGAGGTGAATAAAGCGAGCGCCATCTACTAAATCCTCTAAATACATGAGAATGACGTCGGTTTTCGGATCATCTTTCAAATAACGCAAAATACAAAGTTCGTTAATGTCCGCTTTGTTTCCCAAACTCACAAATTTTGAAAAACCAATATCCTCGCCCTTGGCGTAATCCAAAATAGCCGCACAAAGCGCCCCACTTTGTGAAACAAAAGCGATATTGCCTGGACGCGGCATTGTGCGGGAAAAACTCGCATTGATGGATATGGCTGGGTCTGTGTTAATGAGGCCCAAACAATTTGGTCCTAACACAGGCATTCGATATTTCTTTGCGGTTTCGGCTGCCTCCCGTTCCAGGCGCGTGCCTTCTCCGCCGATCTCACGAAAACCCGCCGAAATCACGATCGCGGATTGAACTCCTTTTTGCCCGCAGAGTTCCAAAGTTTCCGGGACTGCGGTACTGGGGACAATCACAACCCCTAGATCAATTCCTTCTGGGAGATCGTTAATGGCGTGGCAACACTCGAGACCTTCGATCGTATCTGCCTTCGGGTTTACGGGATGAATTTTGCCTTTGAAACCGCCGGAGACTAGATTGGCGAGAATAGCGTAACCTACAGCTTCTTTGCGACGAGAAGCGCCGATGACGGCAATGGCTTGAGGTTCAAAGATGGGTTTCAAACTTCGTTTGCTGGAAAGAAGTACACCTGCGTCATCTTGGGCGCTCATCTCAACGGCCGCTCCTATTGTTTAAACTGCATCCCCTGTTGCTGAGAGCAACCGTACAGGAAAATAAACTTTTTGTCAGTGACAGCCGTCACAGGAAAAACGAAGAAAAAGCCTTAGTGTAACCACAGGCAAACATAGAAGTTAGGCTACAAAGGAAGAAGGTTCTGCTTCTCAATTTTAAGCTTGCTTGAGTGTAAAATCGAGCGTTTTGGTCTCGCTATCAGCGACGGTTACCGTTTGGGTTTGAGTTCCCAATTTCTCATGCCAAAGCTCGATGGTATAAGTTCCTGCTGGAAGATCTTTGACCGCAAACGTACCGTCGTCTCCTGTAATCGCAAAAAAAGGGCTGCTTAAAACGTGAATATAAGCCGCCATCCAAAAGTGGACGTCACAGCGAAGCCCGATCCCAATTTCAGCGGAATCAAATACTTTATCGGTCGACATTCCCTTCACGGGTTGAGCAATGTTGAACACCTTGTTCACTTTGGCAACGGTTCGCACATTGTGCAAAAGTTCATCACTATTCTTGAACTTCACGGTCTGCCCAACCATGGCAGCTGATACGTGCGGACTAAACATGCAGCCCGCTTGATCAACTTCGACTGGAGTCGTGGGTGTTGGATACGTCCCCGTTACTCCTTCTTTCACATACACGAGAACCCATTTCACGGTCTTGTTTGGGTTGACGATCAATTCTTCGTTCACAGGTTGTTTGTCTCCATGCATCAACGCGCATTGACGTTCCGCGCCAAAGTTAATCGGCTTGGCTGGGGGTGCTTCCCCTTCAAACGCCACCTTTCCGCTAATGGTAGCTCCTTGAGCAAACAATCGCCCGCTTCCCATCGTGAACACCATTAAAAAAAATGTTGCCATGAACATCGCTCTCATTGTCTTCATTGCTTCACTTCCTCCTTAAAGTTATTAAGTCCTTTAATTCATCCCATAAAAGCACTCTTCCCTTGCGCTCACCCGCAAGTCTGGAAGCAACTTCCTCGTCCGAGAAAGCTCGAATTCCATAAGCCATGGGCGTATGAAAATCTTCCGAAAAAACATAAAGAGCTTTCTCGGCCTCAATCCATTTTCCCGTCTCATGATCATGAACCCAAGAACGCTTGGGCGCTACGGCCTGCGCCCTATGATTCAAAATCATACATCCAATATCATCGTATTTCAAAACCATTCCACCGGAGTCAAGAGAGGAAGCAGAAGAACGTTCTTCGCTAATGATCATGCGGCATTCATCACAGGCATCCTCCCCAAAACGAATCTTAGGGGGTTCATCTTCACGATAGGCATTGCAACCCACTGTGATGCAGATGAGAACCAGCCCGAGCGTACTGATCATCCCAACCACCTGCTTGATCACCGCCCATGGTTCACCACCGCTTGAGCGGTGAGATCTCGAAGAGATACAAGAACGCACTTGATCATCAGATTCATAAGCGCGTTCTTGGCAAGCAGGTGGTGGGATCATTTGGTTTCTTAATCGGTGCATTTTGTTCGAAAAAGCCACAAAGCGCTCGCTAACGGCAAAAAAATCCAAAGTGTTAGAATTCCACCCAAGAATAAAACAAACCAATCTCCAAATACATCCATCGCATAACGCCCCGCCACTCCAAAAACTTCTAAACCCCCATGAAGAGCTCCGATCACAGCAAGTTTAAATGCTTCAGGTGGATTGAGCGCGGTCAGCCAAAGCAAATATTTTGGAGGCAACCTAAAAACAATACTCATCCCCATAAGTCCCAAATCGCTTAAGAAAAGAAAAAGAAACCAAAAGAAGAGGGCGACACCAACAGCAGCGGTGCTTTTATGCGCAAAGATAGAAATGCAAAAACCAACGCTGAGGCTGGCGAGCCCCAAAAGGACGGTAAACCCGACCAAAACCAAATAACTTCTCAATTCCGCAATGTCTCCATACCAAGAAATGACGAGCCCGCTTAATCCAAAACCTAAAAGAATTGTCGCTGTTAAAGCCGAAGCCGTTCCTAAAAATTTCCCCAATAACACTTCCGATGAAGTAACGGGTTGTGCCAGCAGTGTCACGAGCGTTCCTTGTTCTCGTTCACTCGCCACACTCATCGCCCCAAGAAGCAAACTCATTAATGGAACGATCAATAAAACGAGATTGAGGAGACTCGCTGCGGTACGACTGAACCCTGCCACCCCAATAGATCCTAGCCCCGCCAAACCCAACAAACTTAATGCGAGCGCCAAAATCGCGAAGAGCAATGAAATGATGAGAAACCAACGACTTCGTTTCGCATCACGAAATTCCTTACCTGCAATAATGAGAATGGATTGGATGTTCATCTCAGTTTACTCTCGACTTCGAAATCTAAAACCGAAACACCTTCATCCAGAAGCCGCCGGAGTGTTTCTCCTTTCAGGTAATCTTTCACTTCTTTGGGTTTCCCGTCCAAAAGCTTGACGCCTGATTTCAACACCACAATACGATCCGCAAATTTCAATACCTCGGAGGCTCGATGGGAACAAAAAATGAAGGTCTTACCCGAGTGCTTCAGTTCTTCAAGAAGCAAATGAAATTCATAACGAGCATTCACATCCAAATTACTGGTGGGCTCATCCATGAGGAGAATGGGCGGATTGGAAAGCAAAGCAATGACAAGCCCAAGTTTTTGTTTCATCCCTCCCGACAAAGTCTGAACCCGTTGATGTTGAATACCATCAAGACCCCAATCGCTCAGGAGTTCTTCAGCCTCAGAAAAAGGCACGTTTCTCAAGCGCGAATAAAAACTTATGGTTTCCCAAACTGTTTGATCTCCATGGAAACGAATTTCCTGAGGAATATAGCCAATCCGCCGACGCACTTCCTTTCCCTGGGAAGCAACCCGAAACCCCATGACCTCAATTTCTCCCTCATAAGGAATAATACCTAGGACGCTTCGAAGCAGCGTTGTTTTCCCTGCTCCGTTTGTCCCCCAAAGTGCAATCGACTCCCCTGCTCGAACCTCAAAACTCACTTGATCGAGCGCTTTGAGTTTCCCGTAGCGTTTGGTAAGTTTTTTGACTTCAAGAATCATCTCCTCCCTCATGAAACCCGAACCTCCTTGATCTCATTTCTGATCGCAAACCCCACGGGGGCAAGCAGCAAACCGGAAATGAGAATCCAAAGGAAAGAACTCTTCTCCAGAGGTTCTTTTGTGGGGGGCAGGTAAGGCTCTACGAGCGGGGTTTCGTCTTCCAGTTTTGGTTTCGGCGCGAAAACAGGAAAAAGAGAAGCCGCGAAATCAAGGGCTTGTTCTGCAGGACTCAAGTAAAATATTTTAAGCATGGAATAACGAGTGGAAAGCACTTCGAAGAATTGTACTGCTTGATACGGAACATCTCCCTTCCCATCCCGATTGGCATCATAGCCCGTGTAATCACTCCAAAAATTACCTTCCCACTGATTCTTCTGAGATAACCCTAGCCCATTGATCACCACTTGTTCTCCATTGTCCACGAAACTGTTTCCATGGAATTCATTTCCGCTTGCCGAAGGAAGAAGCTCAACTCCAATGTCATTATGTGCAATGAGATTTCCTCGGAACGCCCCGCTTGACGTATCAAAAAACAAACCGACTCGATTATTGACGACGACGTTATGTTCAATCGACGCGCCCATCATGTCCTTAAAACCGATCCCGTAACCGCTCGTGCCGCGGTTCGCAAGAACTTGATTATTTCTGAGAACGAGATTTGTGCCATACATCAAGTAAGCCCCAACCGAATTTCCGCTCAATCTATTCTCTTCTGCTACGGCATCGTGACAATACATAAAATGAATGCCATATCGACCGTTCTTAAATCGATTCCGTTTCACGGCGAGCCCTTTAGAAAACCAAAGAACGACATCGCGGCCGTGTTGCGTTTGGTTTCCTTCAATCGTCACGTGGTCGCTATACCACACCTTGATCAAATCTCCGCGCCGAGCAACTGGAAGTTCCTTGCTCGATAAAAAATTGTTCCGAATATAGCTTTCTGGCGCCTGACTCAAATAAATACCAAAAAGAACGTTCTCGAATCGGTTGTCCTCGATGACCACACGCGAGCCAGTCGCTAAAATTCCGGCGTCCTCCTGAGTCAAGATATCTCCTGAATTCTGAATCACAAATCCCCGAACTAAAACGTCTGACGCCTGAATGCGCACCACGGTCCCTTTACCTGCTCCATTAATCACAGGGTTTCCCTCACCGATCAACTGAATCGAGCGATCCACCAAGAGCGGGCCTTGATAAATGCCTGGCCGAACTTGAATTACATCGCCATGTGAAGCATGTGCGACGGCCTCTTGAATGGTTTGATAAGAAAAATCTTTCCCAACAACAAACGTCGCTGCATATGCCTGAGGGATTAAACCATTCATAAAACAGAAACCAAAAAATAAAACAGCACATTTCACCACCCAAGGCAGACGTTTCCCTCCAAAACGGAAAGCAAGCGCAATGAGCGCAAGGAACGAGGCGATGAAGCTCAGGAAAAATCCAAAGCCAAAAACGGCACTCGCTTCAAATTGAGCGATTCTTCCTCCTCCCAAAAGAGGGGGAACGAAGGGTTTGACGGAGGTGCTCAGAGGCGCTTTGGGATCGAGATTTAAACCAAAGTCGCGAAGCCACCAATAAAGATCTATCGCAAAAAAGGTGGGAATGACAATCGTTGGGACGAGGAAGAGAATGGACCACTTATTCCGTAGAAAAAGTGACGCCAAAATGAGTAAGGCACTTACGATTAACCCTGGAAGGGCTATTTTGCGTTCCAGTTTAGCGGCCTGATCGAGGGAACGCATCCCAATGTAATGATTGAGCGTGTCGATTTCTTTGATATCTCCTTCAACACGATCGATATAAATGGAGACGTAAAGCCCTTTGGGATATTGGGGAGCAGTGACTTTCAATTTCCAGTAAGGCAGGAGAAGCGACAGGAAGAGTGTGATCACCGCGAAAACCAACAATATTTGAACATATCTTTCTCTCGTGCTTCTCACAATCAAAACTTCCTTTCATCCCATAAGAACCATTACGCTGCTGTTTTCTGCGGCATAATCGTTCCCTCACCTTTCGGTTTCACCAAAAGATAACCCGCCATCTCCAAATGAAGCGCCGAACAAAACTCAAGACAGTAAAAAGGGTAAACGCCCGGCCGTTTCGCCACAAAATCAACGGTCACGGTTTCGCCAGGTTCAATACTCGCCGCCACATTATAACCTGGAATTGAAAATCCGTGCGTCGCATCAAGCGTCCGTTCCAAGTTTGTGATATGGAATATAACGCGATCGCCTTCTTCAATTTCTACATGCTCAGGCTCAAAATGACTTCGAATCGCCGTCATATAAACATGTACGGCATCTCCCTGGTGAACAACTTCTCCTTTAATTCTTGCTTCCGGAGTTTTCGTTTGGCTTAAGGCATCCCATCCCACTTCAGGATAAACCTCCCACGCTTTAATTTTGTCTGCCTTGATGATCTGAGCGTAGTGGGGCTCACCGTTTCCAATGGGCATGTCATAAAGAGATTTCAACTGATCTCCCGTTTTGCTGATATCTACGAGTTGTAGATTCTGAGGAAGGAGTGGACCGACGTTCTTATACCGATCCACAGACCATTTGTTGAGCGAAACAAGATAAGCCCCATCGGGTTCTACCGTATCCCCTTCTGCTGCCGCAATGTGACCAACGTTGTAATGAACGGGCACTTTTCCGACGAGCGTCCAGGGTTTTTCGGGCGCTTGATACTTGTCATCACCCAACGTCCAGCGTGCTACTGCGCTTTCCAGGAAAAGACTTGTGTATGCATAACCCTTGTTGTCAAATTGGGTGTGAAGCGGCCCGAGCCCCAGTTCTACTTGTGCGATCTTAACAGAATCAAACTTAAGAATGGGAACACCGAAAGGATCTTTTCCCTCAAAATCCTTATTGGCAATGGCTTCCTTGACCTTGGCAATGCTATAAATGGTCACATGAGGATCGAGTTTTCCTGCCACAACGAAATGTTTTCCGCTCGGCGTCACATCGACCCCATGCGGACTCTTGGGTTCAGGAATGAAATACAAAACCCCTTCGGCAACCGAAGTTTCAAGCGGAATCACACGCATCCCATTGATGGTTCTAAATTTTCCCGCTTTCACGACCTCTTCCGCTTTCTTCCAATTAATCAAATGGAGAAAATCCATATCGGCCTGGGAAGCACCTGCTTCAAACGGAGGATTTCCCTTTTCAATTCCTCCCGTTGCCATTTCCGTGTTGAACGAATTCACGAAGGCCCAACCATCGCTTTCGAGCTTCCCCGCATCCGCCAAATCTTGCCAGTAAGGAGGGACTTCAAGCGCAAAGGACTCTTCGATGACCAAACGGCCCTTCGTACGGTCAAACTTCCAAAATGTGATTAAGCCGCGATATTTCTCTTTGTATTCAGAAATGGGGGCGAATTCTTTGCCGAGCGGACCGGCATATTGAGAACCTTCAATGACATACTCGGTGTTAGGCGTTACGAATGCAGCGCCGTGGTTTCCGGTAATCACTGGATTTTCAATAATTTGTTTGGTTTCAAAATCTCTCAAATCAATTACGGCGATACGGCCGTTGGCCTTATCCCCAATAAAAAGAAATTGGCCGTCATAATCCCCATTGGTTTCACTTAAAGCTGGGTGGTGAGAATCGCCCCACGTCACAGGCCTGCCATCTGGGGTTCGGCCGCTCATCGGATCTTCAAAAGGATTTTCCTTCACTCCTACTCCATAACCCTGCCAGGGATCAGGCGTAAAAGTGGCGATCACACGCAGAAGTCTCATCGAGGGTAAGCCAATGACAAATACTTGGCCACTATGACCTCCTGAAGCGAACATGAGGTAATCATCATAACGACCCGTCGGAACGTAACTTGAAAGCGCTCCGTAAACATCATCGGGAGAAAGCCCGCGCGCTTTCATGACTTCCATCGCATCACCTGCAATCCCCGCTGTAGGAACTGAAACACCCCTTCCTGATTTTCTGACACGGCCCAACTGAAGGCCAACGGTGAAAACGATTGCAATTAAAACTAGAACTGCCAACCAACTTTTCTTCAGTTGTTCCATTGTAAATCCCTCCTCAAATTATTTTTCAATGACTACTTTTTCATTAATTGATCAATCGTATTGGTGCTTAATTGGTTGATCAAGGACGTCTTCAGACCATCCCAAATGGGATGGAGAGAACAATAATCATTACCCCTGCACTTAGAACTTCGCATAATACACTTTGAGAATGCGTTCTTGCCGTCAATGGCCTGGATCACTTTCAAAATCGAAACTTTGCTCGGATGGATTCGAAAATGATATCCTCCGCCTGGCCCGCGCTTCGTAACTAAAACCCCTTTTTTTGCCAAGGCTTGAAAAATTTTCCGCGAAAACCACTTGGGCGTGCCCGCTCTCTTACAAATCGCCTCGATCGAAAACCCATTTCCGCAATCAGATCCACTAATTTCCGAAAGACAACGAATCAAGTATTCACAACCTTTCGAATACAGTCGAAGCATCGGCCATTCCTCCGTAATTCTGGACTCTCATGTCCAGAATTAATTATAACGACAAGGATAAAAATGCGCTGTGACGTACGTCACTTGCTGAAATTTTTAGGAGGAACCGAGAATAAGAAGCGTTTCGGTTCGTAAGAACAATTGGGTTCTTCGGCAAGAAAATCGCACTCTTCCTCATAAGCCCTCGCCCTGCAGCCGGAACAGATCCGTTTGAACTCACAGACACCGCACTTCCCCTCCAAAAGTTCTGGATCTCGGAGGTTACGGAAAACCGAGGAATACACCCACGCTTCCTTAAGAGTTGACGTTTTAACACTTCCACAACTGATCGGAAGATAACCGCAGGGGAATACTTCTCCTTGATGAGAAACAAAACAAATGCCGGTAGCGGCAAGGCAGCCTTTGGTCATTTGATTCAAATTCGTACCTGCAGTACCAGGCACGTTACGTGCCGCAGAAAATGGGGACAGATTATAATCTGTCCCCATTTTCAC
>JACOVU010000135.1 GCA_016177155.1 Candidatus Omnitrophota bacterium
ACCGCTCGATCACGTTCTGCTTTAAGAGACCTTAAACCGTCCTCGATAATGATCAGTTTGACTTTGGCGTACTGAAGATCTACCCTTTTGGCTTCAACATTTTCCTTCTTCCCCAGTTGTTCCAAGCGCTTGATTTGCCGCTCTAAAACTTCAATCTTCTCTTGAGCTTTTTCCCTTTGGGATTCAAAATCTTGCACGCGGGTATTCACATCGATTAAAATCACATAGCGATAAATGGCGTTTGAGGCAAATTGAACGTCGCTTATTTCTTTTACCGCATCTGCTCTTTGAAGTGCAAAATAAAGAGTCGCGATATCCCCTTCATATTTTCCTCCAACTAAGAATTCAAGCTTGGGACCGACTCCAATGGTACTTCCCTCCTGAGCCCCAGAAACTTCCAATGTCCCTTTCTCTAAAGAGATCCGAGGCATTAAACCGGCACGTCTCCCCTGACCCAACCGGGTGAGCTCTTGTTTTAAGTTCTCTCGGAGGTACTCATGCAATTTGATTTGACTTGGCACGAGTTCGCCTGAGGCGAGTAATTTCTCAACCCTGGCAAGCTGGGCTTCCAAAATAGGAGGCATAATAACGTTGAGCACTTTTCCGAGCTCTTCATACTTCTTTACAGAATTTTGTTTGACTTGATCGAGTATCTTTTCTCTGCTTTTCTCTAAGCCGCGCCGATCGGACGCCGAAAGTTTTTTGCCGGCGAGCTGAGCATCAATCCGCCTTACTTCTTCAAATTGTTTCTCCTCAATTTTGCTGAGCCTCTTCAACTCTTTCGTGTACGGGTTTAATGAATTATCTTTCATCAAACTATCAATTAGAATCTCTCTGGTTTTCTGTTGATCAAAATCAGTAGAGACACGATCCCAATTAACGCCATGCTTAATATCTTGAAGAGGACCTTCGCTCACAAATGAGACCGTCTCAGCCTTCACTCTTCCACTAAGTCTTTCATAGTACTCCCGATTAAACTTTCGAGATGCTTCGTCACGCCTAATCTGTTGATCCTGTTCCCGGACTCTCTGAGTTAATCGATCTAACTCCAGATTCATATCCCAGTAACCTTTGCGGGCATCCTCAAGAGAAAGGTCAGCAATCAAAAACTCCGCAATGATCGGGCTGAGCGCTTCAAAAGAACTTCTTTCCCTCACATTTTGAATCCCGAGGGTAAATAATTCGTCGGCCCGGCGGTACTGTTCCTCAGCATTTCTAAGCCGTTGGTCCGTTTCACCTTCTTTCACCGCTACCACAACGCCGTCTCGAACAACAGCCTCACCTGCTCTCACTTTCATTTCCGCCAAAGCAGAATCCGTACGTCTGATGTCATTGGCATAAAAAACAAGGCTTCTGGCTTCTTCAATTTGATAAATTCTGGAAGGAGTTTTAACCCCACGTTCCGCAGAAAATGGGACAAGCCAACTAAAGTCAGCTCCGTAACCGACTAAAATACGGGGATTCAAAGCAAGCGAAAAATTTCCCCTCGCCTGCTCATAGGCACTTGAAAGTTCTCTTAATTGATGTTGACGTTCTGCAATTTGATGATTGAGCGTCCTATCGTCGAACCCCCTTTCGATTCCATAACCCTTCAGGGCGTCTTGAACCGTCGCATGGATCATTTCCAACGTCTTTTTGGGATCAGACAGCGTAGCCATAAAACTTAGGTCAAAGGTAATGGAAGAGCCTGAAACACCCATGAGTCTTGCAATATAGGTTTCAATATCAAATGCCCATTGCTCTGCTCGCCTTAATCTTGCACGAAGATCTGAAATTTCAACCGACAATTTTTCACTAGCTTCAGCCTCCTCCCCCGTTTCCGTTCGCTCAATGGCAATGCTTCGAATCCCATTCTTTTCCATTTGATCAATGAGGTTATTTAATTGATTGCGTTCTGCAACTGCTCTTTGGTAATCACTCCACAATCTTGCCGCCTGGAAAACAACGGTTACCACTTCCTCCTGATTGAGCAAAGCAGTTAGAACCGGTTTTTCCCTGGCGTAATCCATTCTTTCCTTTTCTGATCCATCAATTAAATAAATTTTAAATTCTATCCCGCCTCCTGCTATGGCCCCTCGCGTGCTAGCGCCGCCAAACAAAATCAAGTCCAAGGTTGGTTTTCCTTTTGCGGCGAGAAGCCCTCTTTCCTTGTCGGCGAGCACTTGCAATTGATCCCGTTTTAATTGACTGGCAGCAATGGCTCGATCCACCACCTGCTTGAAATTAAGATTTTTCAACAGCGGATCTGTTTCAGGAAGGGCCAATTGGTACGGCGGTCTTCCTTGATCGGCATATCTCTCTTTTCCAAACCACCAATCAATCAAACCGCTAAAATGCTGCTTCAATAATTCGCGGTCGGCAGGCGAAAAATCCTTTGCATTGGCTTCGTTCGCCGCTTCGCTCAGGGCTTGCGTAAGTGCTTGTCTAAAGTCAGATTCATTTTTGTCTTTGAATGGATCTAAAACATTTAAAAACATGAGGACAAAACGATCGGTGAGATCTTCACGCCGGGCAAGCACTTGGGCCTCGCTAGAAACGTCTTGTCTTAACCGCGCACGCAATTCCCGTGGAAAAATATCTGCTTTAATATTCTTGAGTCCAACGGTTCGTTCTCGGAGCTCGGTTTCTCTTATGGCTTTTGCCTCCTGAAGCTCCATGACCACATCTACGGTAAGATTTCCTGATATTGCAACAAGGCCTCCCCAAATCGAATCCTGTACTAATTCTTTTGTGACGTCGGCAACCGTTTTTGCGGGTGCGGGCGGTGCTGGCGGTGAAACCGTTGACGGTCCGGAAGCTAGCGCTTCGGTTGGAGGAGCGCGGCCCGCGGGAGTTCCTGTAACGATCGCGGGGGGCGTTGCGCCTTCGCTGGGAGGTGGCTCACCAACGACAAGTGGCGGCTTGCTTGGAACAGCGGGTATGACTTCTAACTTACTTTTGAGTGCAAGCACTTGATCTTTAAATTCACGATTGACCCAAGCAGATTCTGGATTAACTTTCTGAAGTCGTCCGATCTGATCTCTTCCAATGAAGGGCTTGCTAAACTTAAGGGTAATTGGATTGTCCGTCACTCTGCCGTGCTCAATAAAGTTCATCAACGCTTCGCGCCGCGGCGTAATCTCCTGTTTCTCAATTTGTGCCGCTTCTTCAAATTTCTTCGCACGTTCGAGGCGGTCGTGTTTCCAGATGAGTTCATCGAATTTTCGATCGTTAATTTTCAAAAGAAGTCTGTTCAATTGGCGCGTCAGAACACTCAGTTCTGGGCCTATTGCTGCTTCCTGAACTTTGGGGATCACCGGCGTCTCTGGAACGATTTTTTCTCCTGCCGGTTTTCCGGGCGGCAAATCCTCTGCCTTTTTGGATGGCTCAACTGAAGGTGCGGTCTTTGCGGGTGACGGTTCTTGCTTCGTTTCAGAAGGTGCTTCCTTTGGCTGCTTCATTTGAGCCAGAAGCCGTTGAATTTCTTCCTGCAATTGTGTGGCTTGCAAATCAATTTCATCTAATTGGGTCGTATCCCCATTTTTTCTGGCCTCATTGAATCTATTTATTAATTCAGCCTGTTTTTCAGAAACGGCTCGAATCCTTTCTCGAATCTTTTCGTTTTCGCTTCGTGTAGGAGGAATGTCCACGTCTCTGTCTGAAGGCTTTAGAGGCGGCTTCGCCCCTTCAGGTTCGCTGGGTTCACCCACCGCTAGAGGTGGAGTCATTACAGGAGGAATTGGAGGGGCTTCCGTTTTTGGCAATGGTTCAACTTGCGGTGGCTTTAAAAACCAATAGGGATCTATTGGTGCTTCACCAATTGAAAGTTTAAACGCTGCTTTTCTGAAAAGTTCCTCTTTCAGTAAAGTTGTTTCCGCTTCTTCCCTAATCACTAATCTTTGGGCATTAACGAGGCCGGTTTCAATTTCTCGATAAGTTTCCTCTGTTTGATGTGGCTCGATCTGAATAACGGGAGATTTCGCGAGAGTTTTTATCACCTCAAGCTTCGGTCGAATCAAAGTTGCAGCTTTTCGTCCTTCATCACCCATTTGTTCAATGGTCCTAAGACGCGCCTCAAGCTCGGTGTTCCGAAGCAACAAATGAAATCGTAATGTTTCTCCCTGTCTATCTTGTGATCCAAGAGAAACAAACTTTCCTGCCTCAATCTTCGCAAGCTGTGCCGATGCTTCGTTAACATCAACCCCCCGTTTTGAATATTGTTCAATTGCATCCTTTCCTTCAATCACCGCGTTTACTTCGTCTACGCCCAGCCCACGTGTTCCCATTTCGGCGGTATCAGTACGAAATCCAATATTCATAAGTAAACTGGATTCTGCACGAAACAAGGAATCGCTAAATGATAAGCCTAGCGATGTCTCAAATTTATGAAGAAGTGCCTGCCCCCAATACATCGCACCGCCCCATGGGATTACGCTTTCTCCTTTCGGAAGTTCAACCGCAGAAGCAACGGCATGAAATGCATTAAATTCTTGGCCGGTCACTTTTGTGACGCCTGCATCCAATGTGTCTGACCATCCCACCGCACCTGCGATTACTGCGCCGACAAAAAACATTCCTTTGAAACTTTCGCCGAATGATTTCCTAAACAAAGGGTCTTGCGCAAGCGAACCCCAAGCTTTTACGAAGGCCTTGCTGGCTTGTGTAATTTTAAGTCCTGGAATCGGTGGCAGCTTTTCTCTCTCAGGAACATCTTTTCCCGCTTGCAATAGAGTGGCCCGAATTGCATCTAACTGATCTTCAAGATATTGTCTTTGGCCGTCATGGCTATATCGAATTGAATCAAGCAATCGACTCACATCTTGATAAGCTTCACGAAGTTGTTCCAAGGTATTTGGACTTTTTCCAAGTTGATCCAAGTATGCTGAAACAGGCTCGAACTCAAGTACACCATGACGAGAATGCGCTTTCGAATCCTTTAAGTGCACACCAATTTCACCTTTAATCCAACTCTCCGTTGTTTTGTTGACCGATTGGGCAACTAAAAGATCTTTTTGGATTTCGTAATGGCGTGCCAAAAAGCTTGGAACTTTGAGGAAACCAACGAGAACGCTCAAATGAAGCAGACCGTTTACCGAAATACCTTTAAGCAAACTGACCAAAAATTCGCTGCTTGTCAAACCTACGACAGGCACATTTTCCAGAATTGGAGCAACATAAACATCTGGGTGGGCTAAAACGCCCATGACTGGCGTTGATAATTCAGCACCGAAAGCCAAACCAGGCAGTCCGATTAAAAGAACGATGGAGACCGCATACTTGGCTGCTTTTTTCCACTGGCCCGTTAATTTTTTTGCGATCAAAAGTACTACTACGAAAGCAGCAAGGTAAAAAATGACGGGGGCGAATCCTGCCGTAACTGCCGTCGCCAAACTTGCTTTGAGAAGACTGGTTGGAAGCAAAGGCAAAATCAAACTTGTAGCATAACGGCTGAGGAAGGCTAGAAAAACGCGGCTTTTTGTTACTTTAAAGAGGCCGCCGATTGAATAATATAAAAATTTAGAAACTGCTCTATACCCTGTACTAATTGCACCGTAGCTATATTTAAATTTCTCGTGGAGTTCAACGAAGCCTTTTTTAGTATCTTGCCACGAGTGCCGTTTCTTGAGAAAAATTTCATGATAAGTTTTCTGCTGACTGCCTTTTTTAACAACCTCAAGCGCATGGACAGTAAAAACTCTTGTAAACTCACCTTTTGACATAAAAGACTTTCGGCTTGCTCTAAAAAAGCGATCATTGCTATGAAAAAGTCCAAAAGCCCAAATGACAAAAGTATCCCGCCAAAGCCACGGGGCCAATTCTCGGTATAGGACTACTATCGTGTGAAAAGGAAGAACTAATAGAAAAATGCGAAGAAAGTTAAAAACTCTGTAAATGACACCTTTACCCTGAAGTGTTGAAAGTTGTGTAAGAAGTACGCTCTTAAAATGTTCCCTGGCTTTATGTGGATACAATTGCTGCTCAACGGCGTTATATCGACGCTCGATTTCCGCCCAAATTCGATCGCTCAGTTGCAACCACTGTGCCTCTGTCGATTGTTCATTAAGACCGACTGAATTGAGTACTTCCTCAAAGTCTTCTTCAGAAAGGCGGCCGGTTTTTCGTATTTGTTCTGCGATTTCCTGGACGCGGGGATTTGAGTTCCAAATTTTTGATGTCTTTTCTGGCCCTTCATATCGAGCGTGCTTAATCACCCTCTCGCCAAGCCAGGTTTGACGAATAGTAAAAGGTCTGTCGTCTTGAGATTTGCCGGTAATCTTTTCAACAACTTGATGTGTGGAAAGCGGCGGCGCTCGCGCAGGCGGCTGGGCAGGAACAGGCTCGGTTGGTTTTACAACTTCAGCGGTTGGGATCGGTTGTTTAATTTCCATTGGAGCTTCTGGTTTTTGTACCTGTTTCGCTGGTGCAGGCTTTACTTCTCTAGGTTTTGGTGGCGGCTGTAATTTTGAAGTTAAGTACGTCCAGGCTGCGCGAAGATTAGGAATAACTTGCGCAAGTGATGGAACTTCGCGTTCCTCTTTCTTAATTTCAGCCTGGTACTTAAGTCGCTCGCGGACCGCTCGCACCGCTTTGTCTACGCCCACAGGCGCTGAAGGGGCAGATACTTCCCGTGCCCTTGGAGTTTCAGGTTTCTTTGGTTCAACTTTTGCAGGCGGTGCTTGAACTGCCGCCGCCTGATCTTCTTCGAGCACCGCCCGAACTTCGGCGCGATGTTTTGGCTCGCCGACGGCATGGACACGCTTAGCGGGCGTTATAACTTCCTTCTTTGGCATACGCCCGACTTCAAGCTTCTTAAGACCTGGCACTTCATATTCCTGAACTTCCGCCCGACTTTCAAAAGGTTCTATTCGGACCGTCCCTTCAGGAACAATGGTTCGCGGAGCTACCCCTACAATCAAGTCATCCCCATTAAGCGGAAATGTGATCCGAACGCGCCCCCCTCTCTGCTTCAATGAACCTTGCTTCAAACTCACTTCAGACTTTTTGGAGGCTCGCATGATCTCAGCATAACCCATATCAAAATATCCTCCGTTTGGAAGGGGATAGAAAATCGTTGGGTTCGGAAGCTGAGAATCCGGCCCCGGAAAGTAAACCTGAGCATTTTGAAAAACAGGACCGTAATAACGATCAACTGCATCGCTTGTAACACCCGTAAGTTCTTGGTATTGGGCTTTGGTGGCACTCCTCAAACCTTCAAAAAGCTTTGGCTTTTTTAAAGCAGCTCCCACAAGTAAAAATGCGGGATCTTTACTGACTTGATCTACCGTTTTCGTGTCGTCAGGGAAAAATCGATTCACCACCCCTAACTGATATCGAGGATCATTTAACGTACTACTCTTTGGTGGTAGATATATTTCAGTGAGCATTTGTTCCAGTCGAGTGGGAAGACTTCGCATCGCGGCTTCGTAAAGACGTGCTTCTTTTTGTTCATCGATTGCCTTGGCAATGCGGGGGGTGACAACTAAATAGGAAATGTCTTGCTCTTTTAAGTAACGTTCAATCCCGGGGGTATGAAAACCTCCGGTGACAATGACCGCGGTTTTACGGCTCTCTTGAACCATCTTTTGGTGAGCGCGATGGATTAAGATCTTATCGCGCTTCAGAGCTGCCTTATAAAACTCTTCGATTTTCGGAAGATCTTGATCGATCACGCGAATACCGACGGGGAGACTCAAGGTCTGATTTGCTTTCTGAGCCTCTTGACCCACAAAAGATCGGAAGGTATCTGCCTTAAATTCGTCTCGATAGGTGTAGAAATAATCGACGTCATCTTTGGTGAGTGAGAAATCAAAAATATGATCCAAAATGTCGAGGAATCGGTAGAGCCGATCGAGTTTTACTTCCGACTCATTTCGGAAAAGTTTATTTTTGATTGCTTCTTCCAGTTGATCGATTTCGGTGAAGAGCTCAATCCCAATCGCCTCATAACTCCGGGTGTAATTGAGATACTTCAAAACGTTTTGATATTTCGCCTCTGCCTCTGAATGACCAGAAACTTTGTCCTCCAAATAGCCATAATATTCCGCTCGCGTCATCTTTTTGAGTCTGAACTGGATGGAATTCGTAACAAAGCGAGAAAGTTCTTCTCGATCTAATATCTTTTTCAGATCGCCGATCAGAAGATCAATTTCCTTTTCGGCTTTATCAAAATCGATCTCTTTTTCCAACTTCACTAAATTGAGAAAGGACTCCATCTGACGGTACGGATAACTGGAAACGTTCAGGGTGTCTGAGAGTTCCACCAAGTACCGAACGTAATGGCTCAGATAGGATTTCTCTTTCACGAACCCCGTATGTTCATCTCGAAGCCTGCGCAGTTCATTTGAAAAGACAAAGCGGCTGATTTGATCAAGCCTCAGGCGGATTTCAGAAAGCGCGTGGATGGAACGATCTTTAAATTCAAGCGAATCGAGGAATGCCTTTCGATTTTGCTCATACACTTGGGTTTCTTCAGCCCCGAAAAGTTTTAATTTTGGAAGTTTCGTAATCGCGATATGTTCCGGCCCTGTCAGTACCCCTTCCCGAAGATAATAGTCGGCAACCGCAGTCCTTGCTTCTTCATCAGGAAAAGCTGCAAAAAGCGTTGTATCTAAATCCCCGCTTGCGCCTTCTACCGCAACCAACAGCCCCCCCCTCCTCTCCTCCCCCCACTGGGTGGGGGAGGATAAAGGTGGGGGGGGAATTGTTTTATTCATGTAGTCAATGACACGGGCAATGTTGCGTTGAGCCTCTTCATTGACGTGGGCATCCTGAATGTGAACAACCAAACGGTCTTGAGTCCCTTGAAAAGCAGATTTGATGACGCCAATTTCAGAAGGAATCCTGAAACTATCGATATCAAAAACTGCTGCTTGAGAATGAAGGTTGGAAGCTGTTGGGATCGACTTAATTTCTTTTTGGAAGGAACTGATAATGCCGCCTTGGCCATCTGCCCATGCGACGGTTGTTACCGTAAAAACAAATACGACCACGCTGGCAATGATACGCAACCACGGCCTATTGCTTCTCTTCTGCCATATGCCCACTGGGGATGGGCCTCCCTTTCTTATCATTTTTTCAGAAGCTTTATCGGAGATAAAATAAACTTTTTAAACGGCCTAAATAAGTATACACTTCCTAACTAGAAAAAGCAATGCCCAGAACAACTATTTTTTCAGCTTATCTTTAAGGGAGGTTTTATGGGGATAGTATTGGATGAGAAAAAATACTTGTTTAAAAACACCCTAAGATCTGCAAAAATAAGATACACTGCAGGGATTACAAAAAGTGTAAGTACTGTTGAACTTACAATACCACCGATCATCGTAATCGCAAGGGGTGACCAAAGCTCGCTCGACTCGCCCCGGTCAATGGCCATTGGAATAAATCCCATAACGGTTGATCCTGTCGTAATCAAAATAGGACGCAATCGGTCAAGGGCAGCCTGCACCACACGCTTTCGCAAATCCGGAAATTTTGCTTTTAAATGATTAACGCGATCAACCAAAATGATTGTTCCATTCACCACATAGCCCACCAAAATGAACATGCCGATAAACACCTGCTCACTTAATGGCTTTCTCGTAAAGGCCAGTGCCATCCAAACACCGATCGCCCCCAACGGAATCGAAATCATGATGATGAGGGGTTGCGTATAGGATTGATAAAGACAAGCAAGCACCATATAGACCAAAACGATGGAAAGGACTACGCCGACACCCAATTGCGATTTACCTTTCATGAGTTCTTCATAATGGCCTCCGAATCTCCAAAAATAGTCCTTGGGCATTTTTAAGTCGGCGAGTGCTGTTTTGATTTCCTCGGCAATGGTTTCAAGGGGTCTGTGAACATCGCCTTTCACAAATACATAGCGATACTTATCTTTTCGGTCAATCGTTTGCGGACCTCGGGACGGGTAAACTCCTGCAATCTGCTTGAGCAAAACCTGTGTTCCATCCTTTGGCGCTACAAAATAAATATCCTGCAAGTCTTCGACTTTTTGGCGGTAAATCGGCTGAAGCCTCGTAATGGTTTCGATTTCCTGGCCTTTTTCAAGTTCGTGGAATTTGGTAGGCCGCATCCCGCGCACCTGAGCATGCATCGAATCCGCAATGTCCCGCACGTTCAGCCCATAATAGGCGGCGCGCCCGCGGTCGACCACCACACTGTATTCGGGCCGCTTCCTCAGATCCGTCATCACAAGGTTTGTGAGACCTTTGATCGAACTAATTCTTTGCGCCACTTCATGCGCAAGCTTCTCAAGTTCGTCACTTTCTAACCCAAAAATATTAACCACCATCTTTTTCGTTTCTTCGCTCGAAACCCCCTCGTCCACAATCAAGGAATACTCGTCATGGATCTGCTTGATCGCTTCATTTCCCTTCTCGCGAATGTGATTCATAATTTCGTCTTTAGAGATCCGCCGCCTGGCACGCGGATGGAGTCTCACAAAAAGCCTGAGATCATCTTTCTGAACCGTCGTCGAAATCATATCCACTTCCTTAAACTCGTGAAGAATTCCTTCAAGTCTTTTGGCCACTTCATCGTTAGCATCTAATTTTGCACCCGCTAAAGGAAATACGATGATTGAAAATTCATTTTCTTCCAGTTGGCTCGGAAGATCGATATGCCGATGGATCAAGCTCCAAGCTGAAAATAGAAACACAATTAAAATAACTAAAAGTAAAATATTTCTTCGATTGAGCCATTGGTCAACCAGTTGGACATACTTGCCTCTCGCCCGGCCCAGTAAATTGTGTGATTTAGGTTCAGGGTTGACGCTTGCTGCCTGAACCTGGAAATCTCGTTTGGACAGTAAGGTAGGAACAAACATTACCGCTGCAATGAGTGAAAGTGTAAGAGCGGCTGAAACCGTAAATGCAAATCCTTGATACACGAGCTGGATTTCCTTATCGATGAACATAATCGGAAGAAAAATACAAAGACTCGTGAGAAGCGAAGCAAAAAGCGGAAGCCAAACTTCTTCTGCGCCCTCCCGGACCGCTTCGAAATGGCGGATTCCCTCTTCTTTTTTCTTCACAATGTTTTCGATCACAACCGTCGCACTATCCACCATAATCCCGATCGAAAGCGCAAGGCCGCTCAAGGTCATGACATTGATACTGAGCCCAAGTGCTCCCATAAAGAGAAAAGTTCCCACTACCGAAATGGGAATGGTGATCAAAACAGCAAAGGCCAAAAACCAGCGTCTCATCGCAAAATAAATAATTCCTGTAACCAAGAGACATCCTGTAAAAAGTGAGTTACGAACATCTCCGATCGCACGTTTAATTAATTTTGCCTTGTCCGCCACCATAGTGGCGTTAATCTCTCCTTTGCGTTCCTGGACAAATTCATCGATCACTCGCTTTAGGCGATCCACCACTTGAATCGTATTGGCTAAAGAACTCTTCTTCACATAAACCGAGACATTTTGATTGAGATTAAGTCTCGCGTAATCTTCTGGCTCTAAATAGGAATCCTTAATGGTTGCTATTTCTTTGAGCGGAATAATCGAACCTTGCCTCGTTCCTTTAATGCCAAGAGAACCT
>JACOVU010000122.1 GCA_016177155.1 Candidatus Omnitrophota bacterium
ATTCTATCGAGCTTAATGATTTATTTGGAATCGATCGTACGAAAGTAACACAACTCGCCTTGATCTTAAAAGGCGGGGGCACAAAGAGCTTAATGGTCAACTGGGGTCTCTTCAGCTTTATACCGCAATTTGGTCCAAATAGTTCTAAGACGCCTCAGACCATGAGCACATTGCCGGGTGCTCCGAAAAATGCAATCTTCAAAGCGGCGGGCAACGGAAGTTTTGTCGTCAACAGTGCCGGCGATCGGGGATTTATTTTGACGTACAACACAGAGCCGGGCGGCTTTGTGGCGGGTGTATTTGCCTATGATAATTTTGGAACAGTCCAAACCGAAACATTTGATTTGAGCGGACTTACTGAGCTTGATTTTGGAATTCGAGGCGATGTATCCGATATTAAATTTGAGATTACAGATGTCAACAATCAGAAGGTGACCTTACTTCTTACCGGTGTCACATCGACAGAAGAACGGATTTGGAGCATCCCAACCTCGATGTTGAATGGGATTGATCTGACGCAAATTCGTTTTATTTCATTTGTTGTGGATGGCGAAAATCTTCAAGGAGATGTAGAAGTAAACCGCATCACTGCGCCGCCTGTCATTCCAGTTTCTGGACCGATCAGCCCAGCCGTAGGTCTAACGGATTCGCAAGTGACCTTAGTGCCTGATGTGCCCATAACGACTGCGGAAAGCTCTATCACCCGTATTTCGAATGAACTTGTCGAGTTGAACTACGACGTTTCTGGCAATGCCCTACATTCAAGATTAAGCGTACGTTTCGATGATTTGGAAACGCCGTATGTTATTGAATCAACCGACCTCTCTTTCTTGGATCGGCTCATCTTCGGCGTTTCTGCAACAGGAACAAATCAAGTTCAAGTGGAAATCATTGATGCAAGCGGCGCAAAATCCGTTGAGACTTTGGTAAAAGTGTCAGAGCAAGAACAATTTTACGTGATCGATTTTTCAAAGCTCAACACTCCGGTCGATCTCGCCCATATCCAGGTCATTCGGTTTTCGGTGAATCCCGGCATTGTCAACGCTCCAACCGGTGTGATTCAAATTCGTCTGAAAGGGTTAAGCACGATCGGGCCTGATTTAACCACCGAGCTTGAGGCCATTCGTCGTCAAATCATTGCTAAACAGCTTGATTACTTTCAAATTGGGGTAGGGGTTGATCCGGAAACACATCTTCCTTACGATCAACTCAATTTGGATGGAACGCCGCGTACCTTCACGACGTTGACCGCAATCGGTTTTTATCTTCAAATCTTGGGAGAAGTGGTGCGGGGAAGTTTGGATAATGGGATGACTCGAGAACAAGCGCTTGAGGAACTTGGAATTGTCCTCGCGCGGCTTGCCGAAATGCAGCAGAATAACGGAATGGGCGGGCTTCTCCCCGTAGTTTATGATATGCCGCCCGTACTGCCTGAATTCGGACCTTCGCCAACCTTTCCATTTATTGCGTTTGGCGATAACGCCAATTTGAGTCAGAGCATCGCCGTTTTGGTTGGAACTTTAGAATCGATTGAAACGCTTTCAGATTCACAAAGAGCAACCGCACAGAACATTATTCAGGCGGCAGAAAATTTCTTGAATAATCAGAAAACTGGCTATGAGCAATTTTATAGTGCGGATACGATTATTTCTGTGGGAGGCGAATCTGTTCCTTCGAAGCGGTTTTTTGCCGCCTTCAATACGCAAACGGAGCAATTTGAAGGACGTCTTGATCGTTTGGCGAACGAGTTTCGCTCAGGCGTGGCCTTCGTGATTGCGCGTTACGGGTTTCCAGAGGACGCTTGGAATAATTTGATAGCGATCACGAAAGCGTATCAAGATCAATTTGGCCAAAGCGTTACCAATCTCACTCCTTTTGAAGGCGGGGCATTCCAAATGTTTTGGCCGCTTTTGTGGTCTGATGAACAAAATCGTGAGTCTATGAAGGCTGCCTTGCAAAATTTCCTGTACACGGCCTTCGATTTTTCAAATCGCAACCAAATTCCTGGTTTCGTTTCAGCATCTGCCATTCCGGAAGGGGGATATCAAGGCAAGATGGGAATTCCGGGGGCTGCCGAGACAAGTGAACCTCTTATCTCAGACGTCGGCTCTATCTACGCACTTGCAAGCGCCTACGTGCTGAATCCCGCGCTCGTGGTGTTTTGGCTCGAAGCTCTATTTGAAGCCTATCCAGGATTGGTGACGTCCTACGGATTTATCGATTCTATTCGTTCCGCTACAGAACATTCGCAGGTAGTCATCGCCATTGATCAGGCTTCGGTGATTTTGGGTCTTTTAGGTTCAGGCGGCGACTTTATGGAAGCTTATTTAAAAAATCGAAGCTTAGATTCTGTGTACCAGGGTTTATACAACGGTTTGAGCCTTGGCATCCAGGCTGTGGGTTATACGCCCGCAGGTCCTCCTTCTGAGTTTGCGTCCAAAGGTTTTTCTGTGATTGGTAATGTTGGTCTCGAGGGAACTTTAGGGAGTACTCCATGTGTTAAAACCGATTGCGCCGATTCTGACGTGTTTGGCACGCAGATTCGCTATACGAACGATACCTCTGATTTCGGTGGTCATTTCTGGGAATTCGACCAAGCTTATGATGCGCGCAATCACGAACTGGTCATTTCCTACTCAGGCGCTCTTGTGCCAGCGAGCTTTACCCTTGAGCTTAAGAACTCCCAGGACGTGACGGTTGCTTCATTCCCAGTGACAACCCAGCCCGAAGCAGGGCTTAGGACGCTTCGCATTGATCTTTCCGGAGTAAGCGGACTTGAAGACGTTCAATTCCTTCTTTTGGTCGTGAATCCCAGCGCTACCGGTCCAAACGCTGATTTCTTCATTCATCAAATCAGTTTCCGCCAGTTTCCGTCTCAAATTCCGTCGCTCTTTTCAGTGATTACGCCCACTTCAATTGAGGACTTGGGGAGTCAAGATCATTTGAACTTCAACGTTTTACAATTACAAGTGACCGGACGGCTGGCGTTTGCGAGCGTTTCAACCAACCGGGATTTTTCTACTGCAGACGTCGTGTTTGGTTTTAAATCCAACAAAGCGCTTCGGAAAATTAAAGTAGAACTAGAAGATGAGGCGGGAAAGAAGGCGTCTGGATTTGTCACCGGGATCGACACCAAAGCGCGTTATTATCAGTTCTTAAAGGAATATGTTCCTACCGATATTGATCTCTCTCGGATTCGAAAGATTAACATTTTGATTGATGAGACTGCCTTGGAAGAGGATGGTGCGACTTTAGGTGATCTCGTTGTCGAAATGGGCCTTGTCTAAGTTCCAATCGTAATAAAAAAGGGGACAGGTGCACCAAACTTAATGCACCTGTCCCCTTTTTTACACCCTAAAACCATTTGAAATTCCCGTCGGATTCTGCTATGATAACCCCCACCTAACAAAAGGCGGTATTTATGATTACCGAAATCGGCATTACGGCTGGGGATATTTGGCATTATTTAGATAAACATGAAACCGCAACACTCAATGATCTCGTCAAGGGAATTGGTAAGCCTCGGGAGTTGGTATTAATGAGTTTGGGATGGCTTGCGAGGGAAGGCCACGTAGCACTTGGCGATGAGAAAACCGGTTTTCTTGCCCGACTCAATTCACCTCCTCGTAAATAGATTTGTTTGTGCAACAAAGGCCTTATCTCGTCCTTTCCACAGTCAGTTCCAAAAAGGAAGCAAAGAAAATTGCAGATATGCTTGTCCGCAAGAAATTAGCGGCTTGCGTCAATATCGTTCCGAATGTCTCTTCGATTTTCAAGTGGAAGGGCAAAGTAGACCAAACGCGCGAATTATTGCTCGTGATTAAAACAGATGCTCAGTGCTTCAAGCGGCTGGAACAAACAATTCGGAAGAATCATTCCTATCAAATTCCAGAAATCATCGGCATTCCGATCGGGTGGGGCTACCGAGCCTATCTCAATTGGATTAATCAGTCGATCAAATCTTAGAGGGGGAGACAGCACAAAAGATTTTTGCCTGTTTTCCGCTCGGGTTCATTAATTGATGTCCGATAGAGCCGTCAAAATAAAGCGCATCGTACGGATTTAAGGTGTATTCTTTGCCTTCCAACTGAACCGTTACCGTTCCCTCCAGAACAAAAAGTAATTTCTCAACACCTCGTTCGAGTTGTTCGACATTGCTTTTTCCATGAGCATTCAAGGTGATTAAAAGAGGCGTAATTTTTTTCTTTGAGATTTCTTGTGTCAGCAGTTCACATCTCATTTGGTCTGTTTTTGCGCATACTTTCCGCTCGCTGGAAGCCGGAATGTGCTTGACTCGTTCGTAGCGGCTGTCGATGCCCCCATAAAGTTGGCCCAAAGAGATTCCGAGGGCTTCTGCAATCTTTTGATGGCTTTTGACCGTGCCGACCATGAGACCCGTTTCCATCCTGGAAAGTGTGGCTTGTGCGACGCCTGTTTGTTTAGAAAGTTCGATCAATGTGATTTTTTTCTCGCGCCTTAGGTTTCTGATTCGCGTACCTAGTTCACCCGCCATTACGTTTTTACGTGCCATACATTCCCCCCTTCTTTGGGGCGTTATTATACGACTAGTCTTCCAGTTTTTACAACCTATTTATGAGGAAAGAAGAAAAACACAGGTGTTGTACTTATTATAATTTAAAATAATAATAATATTGACAAATAAATAATACTGTGTTATACCCTTGACCATCTGAGATAGCTTTCGAAGGAGGTGAGATCTATGAAATCTTTACGCTTAGTAAGTTGGTTAGTCATGGCACTCATGATTTCCAGCTTCTATTTGTATCCTGCTCATGCGGTTTTCGCTCAGACCCCACGGCCTGCAAATTCTCCTCAAGACATGAAGCCAGTTAGTATTAACAAGGCGAATGTGGAGGAACTCCAAGTCGTTCGCGGCATTGGGCCAGCACTGGCAGAGCGTATTATCGAGTACCGTGAAGCGAATGGCGGTTTTAAGTCGCTCGAACAGCTTAAGGAAGTGCGGGGCATCGGAGATGCCAAGTTCGAGAAACTGAAAGACCAAATTGCGCTTTAAGGATATGCGTTCGAACTAGCTTTGTTCGGAATTGAACTCGTGGGAAACGAAGGATACCGAGCAAATGCGGGAGGAAGGGATGGTTGTTTAGTAAGGTGAGTATCACCCCAAAGAGCGGCTGTCCCTTTCCTTTTTTAGGCCTTCATGAGAGAGAACGTACCGATTGATTATCGAGTTCCTTTCTGATAGAATCCGCAAAGTTAACTCCATCAATCTCTTACAAATATGCCGATATCAAAGCCTAAAAAAGCACGCACCTTCCAAGAGGTCATTCAAGCGCTGAATGATTATTGGAGCACACAAAGCTGTCTTATTGTCCAGCCATATGATTTGGAGGTCGGAGCAGGAACTTTTTCTCCCCACACCTTTTTAAGAGCGCTTGGTCCAGAGCCTTGGAAGGCAGCTTATGTTGAACCTTCCCGCAGGCCGACCGATGGCCGTTACGGCGAAAATCCACACCGGACGCAGCATTATTACCAATATCAAGTGATTTTGAAACCTTCACCGAACAATGCTCAAGAACTTTATCTGAATAGCCTTCGCTATCTTGGGATTCCTGTCGAAAAACATGACATTCGATTTGTGGAAGACGATTGGGAATCACCGACGCTTGGTGCTTGGGGTTTGGGTTGGGAAGTGTGGCTCGATAGCCTGGAAATTACCCAATTTACCTATTTCCAACAGTGCGGCGGAATCGACCTTGAAGTCACTTCCTGCGAAATTACCTACGGCCTCGAACGGATCGCCATGTTTCTTCAAAGGAAGCAATCCATTTTTGATATTCAATGGAATGATCAAGTGACTTATGGCGAGGTTCATTTGCAAGGAGAGCGTGAATTTTCGAAATATAATTTTGAGGAAGCCAATGTCCAAGTTTTGATTGAACATTTTAGTCAATTTGAAACGGAGGGGAAACGATTGCTTGAAAAGGGCCTGGTTTTGCCTGCCTACGATTTCTGTTTGAAAGCTTCACATACCTTTAATTTATTGGATGCGCGAGGGGCGATCGGTACAACCGAACGGCCTCGCTATATCGGCCGCGTGCGCGCTCTTGCGCGAGCCTGTGCCGAAGCGTATCTCAAATCGCGCGAAGCGCTCGGATTTCCTTTGCGCAAAAGTTTAAAGAAAGCCATCATCAGATGAAGCAATCTTCCAAGAACTCGCTCCTTTTTGAAATTGGGGTTGAGGAAATTCCTTCCTCTTATTTTGACGAAGCTTCTCGCTCCATCCGAGAAAAAGCCCCAATTTTGCTTGCCGAATGCGGCTTTGAATTTGATTACTTAGAAGTGTTCACAACGCCGCGGCGCTTGGTCATTTACGCTCGGAATTTCAGAAAAACGTCTGTTCAAGAGGAAGAAAAGCTCGGCCCGCTCAAGGAACAGGCCTACCAAGAGGGAAAGTCGACGCAAGCACTTCAGGGATTTCTAAAAAATGTCAGTGGAAGAGAATCGGATATATTTTTTAAGGAAACTCCCCGCGGTCCGCGCGTAGGTGTAAAGATTAAGAGAGAAGTGAGGCCACTTCGGTATTTTTTCGAAATGCTTCCCACACAAATTGGATTTCCAAAACTCATGCGTTGGGAATCGAGCCGTTACAATTTCACGCGCCCCATTCGTTGGACGTTCGCTTTCGTCGGCACTCAAGTCCAAAAATATAAAATTGCAGATGTTCCAAGTGGCCATTTTACCTATGGTCACCGGTTTCTTGCTCCGAGCAAAATAAGGGTGAAGAGTTCGGATTTATTGGTTTATGAGAAGGTGCTTGCCAAACATCATGTGATCTTGAGAACCGACGAAAGAATCAAGAAAATCAAAACGTTTCTGAAGGGTTCGTTTAATGCAAACGAAACGTTAGTGGAAACCGTTGCCCATTTAGTTGAAGAACCATTCCCAGTTCATGGGGCTTTCGAAAAAAGATATTTGAAGCTGCCTACAGCGGTTTTAACGACTTGTATGAGCAAAAACCAGAAAACGTTTGCCTGTTACGATTCGTCCGTCCGGCCTCAAAATAAATTTATTGCCATCATCAACGGACCGAGGAAAGAGGTCCGAGAAATTGCTAAAAATTATGAGTCGGTTTTAAAATCCCGCCTGGAAGATGCGCAATTTTTCTTTGAAGAAGATCGTAAGACCAAGCTTGAGAATAAGATAGAAAAACTGAAGGAAATGATTTTCTTGGGCTCGTTGGGTTCTTATCGAGATAAAACCAAACGCATCGAAACCCTTGTGGAGTTTTTGGGAAAAAAAGCCAATGTTCCTTCTAAAGTGGTTGACGGTGCCAGAAGAGCCGCCCATCTTGCGAAAGCAGACTTAACGACGCACTTGGTTTATGAGTTTCCAGAGCTTCAGGGATTTGCAGGTGCCGAATATGCAAAACTGGAAGGGGAAACGGAATCAGTTTCAAAAGCGATTTCAGGTCATTATCTGCCCGCTAATCTTTCGGAAGATTACAAGGATTTGAGGAAACATTTAAATTTGGAGGGCGCTTTGGTCGGGCTTTGTGATCGCTTAGATCTTCTTGTAGGGGCAATGGGCATTGGAATAGAACTGAGTGGCAGTCAAGACCCATATGCCTTAAGGCGAGCGGCAGGATGTATTGCCAAGATATTGCGGGCATATCCTCTTAAATTCTCGCTTTCCAAATGGATTCAAGCGGCTTGTGAACGGTTTGGAACATTGATTTCAAAGTCAAGCGAAAAAATAGTGCGCCAGCTCATTCCTTTTTTTAAGGAGCGCATCGTATTTGAGCTTGGACTTAAAGCGGGATCGAAACCTTATGAAGTGCTTCAAGGTATTTTTGCAAGCGGCTTCGAGTCTATTGCGGAAGTTTATGAAAAATTCTCAAACTTGAGCCATGAGTTCGAGAGTGACTCTTTTACACGCGCTTGTAAAGTGATGGAACGAACTGGAAATATTTTGAAAGGAGTCAGGGAAAAGGTGAGGGATCAGATCGAGCCTGAACTTTTTCAGGAAGAATTAGAAAAAGCGCTTTACCAATTGATCAAAGAGGAAGAAGTTTCGATTCAAAAGCTCGTTCGCGAAGGCGAGTATGGCGCCGCAGTGAAGCGTTATGGCCATGTCTTTTACCAACCGGTTCATGATTTCTTTGATCGGGTGTTGGTGAATGTAGACGATGCCGAGGTTCGCGCCAATCGTCAAGCGCTCGTCAAGAAAATTAACCTTTTGTGCAAAAACGAAATTGCCGATCTCTCTTACGTCACTCAATCATAAAAGAATCAGAGATCATGCTTTATGACTCAAACCAAAAACCCCTAAGGACTTAATCACTGAAATCACTGGATTTTTCCTGCCGAATAAGCTATCATATTTTGCTTTTCACCTACCAGAAATTATCGTAAACCTTTTTTTTGAAAGGAGATAGGAATGGCCACTATGGTGAAATCGAGAGCAAAACCACAATCGAGTAAGTCGAAAGGGACCCGTAAGAAGTTTGTTTATTTTTTTGGCAATGGCAAAGCCGAGGGGAATGCCCAAATGAAACACTTGTTGGGCGGCAAGGGGGCCAATCTTGCCGAAATGA
>JACOVU010000123.1 GCA_016177155.1 Candidatus Omnitrophota bacterium
GCCTTTACGATCAAAGCAAAGCACGACATTAAGCAATATACCGTAAAAGGTGAACAGCATTGGGAATTTATCGAGTCAGAAAACAGACGTTACGAAAAGAACCTCGGCACGACCTATGCAACGAAATTCTATAACATTCAAACTCAAAATCCAGAAGCGGCTTTCATGTCCTCAACCGCCGGCGTGGAGCGGTGGTATAAAAAGGAAAAAGTTTTCTCTTCACTTTATTATCGGTTTGCCCGTGTTAAAAATTCCGAGCAGGAAAATTTGCGAGAGTATGATGAAAATCTGAATCCCATGTCCTTCAGCACTAATGCTGAACAGAAATTCAATGCCCGGGCCGACAATCACATGGATCTGCATACGTTGGTTGCCAATTTGATGGGAAGTCCATGGTCGTGGCTCGCGATCAATACAAAACTTAAGACAGAATTGAAACGTGCCCGGGGTAATTCAATTTATCCTTCAGATCGCGAAAATGGCGACGGTGTCCGCCCGTCCGCTACAGTGCCCGAACCCCCAGACGGGATTATTGACGAGAACACTTTTAGTGATAATAAAAATAGGACCTTTAGAAATGGGCAGGGCATCTCCATCCGCTTCAAGAAAATTCCGAGGACTGCCCTTTATACCGAATTTGACATTGAAGAAACCAGAAATTGGTTAAGTGAGCACCGCTGGAGTATAGGTGTGCAGCGAACAGCAGGAACGGATTTTTTTGATCGGAGGACGGTGATCGATATGATCCGTGGAACCGGAACGGTCGGAGGTGATTTTTCGCCGGTTCGTTATATTAACACGACCGCGCAGTTTCGATATCGATATGACAACGTGACTTACGATGATAAATATGAGACAGAACCGCCAACGACTACAGCGAAGTCAGCTTTTTTTGATGAAATGGATACCGAAACGGTTGAATTCAATACACGGACCACACTCAGAATTGTGCGTTGGCTCCAACCCTCTTTTCGGTATATCGTGCGCGATATTGATTATTTGACTCGGACGGAAGGTGAAGCACAATTGCAGAGCGATGTTCTTTTGAATGATTATATTTACGATCTTACTTTCATGCCCTTACCTTCCGTGATCATCACAGGGTCTTTTGCGAGAGAATTGCTTTCAACGAAAACAGCTGCAAATAGTTTCACTGGATCTTCAATCCCCCTGCCAGGATTTGATGCCGGTGTCAATACCTGGCTTTTCAGCGTGGGCTACACTCCAAAGGAAAATCTTTCCATAATGGGCACCCTTTCACAGTCTCAAGCGGATAATTTTGATGATTACGCGAATATCGGAATTCCCTTGGGTGCTGATTTCAATCGGGTCACTGCGATATTCGGATTGAAGTGGACGGTCAAAAAGGACATTACAATCGAACCCGAATATGCTTACTATCATTATGGTGCTAACCCTCATGCAGATGCAGGCAGTTATGACGCCCACCTCGTCGGCCTTGAAGTTTCTCTCGCTTGGGGATAGAAGTTAAGTCAGTTAGTAAGTCCTGCCGTCTAGTCTTGTCCTAAGTCTTTTATCATTAGATAGTTACGTGTATTCCCAGGTAGTGATATGGGTCACAGACTGGAGAGATCTTTTCCGAGTAAACTTAAACATACGAGCAAAGTGATTCTCTATGGATTACGAACCTTATCGGCGTGCGATCAGTAAGAAAGTTTGTGGGCATTGCATTGATTTGGCAGAGGACGGCCGGTGCACCTTAACAGGGGAGGAGCGGTGCGGGGTTGAGCTTTATCTCGAAAAAATTGTCGATGTGGTTCACAGCATCAAAAGTACAAACCTCGCCGATTATGTACAAGCGCTTCGGAAACAGGTGTGCAGTTCTTGTAAGAATCAAAATCCAGATGGAACTTGCAGATTGAGAGGCGAAGCGGATTGCGGTCTTGATCGCTATTTTGCCCTTGTCGTAGAAGCCATTGAGGAAGTAGATACGAGATAATCTTTATGTTGATGGTAAACATTTTTTACGGTCTATGAAGAAACTTGCGATTGTGGGAAATCCCAATGTGGGCAAAAGTGTGCTCTTCAATAATCTCACCGGTCGCTATATGACGGTCGCGAATTACCCCGGCACGACCGTTCAAGTGGCGAGGGGGAAAGCGAAAATTGGCGATACTGAGTATGAGGCGATAGACACCCCGGGGATGTATTCATTTTCTTCCATTACCGAGGAAGAAAAAGTAGCCAGAGAGATTCTGATTCAAGAAAATCCGTATCTCGTCATTCACGTTGTGGACGCAAAAAATTTAGAGCGCATGCTTGCCTTTACGCTTCAGTTGCTTGAAGCGTCGTTACCCACCCTTCTCGTTCTCAATATGATGGATGAAGCCGAGCGCAGTGGAGTCCGTATTGACATCCTAAAATTGGAGAGAGAATTGAAGATCCCTGTGGTAGGAGCTGTTTCGACAACAGGTGCGGGAATGGGTGAGCTTAAAGAGAGAATTCAGAAGTACCGCGGAAAGGAGCATGGTTATCAAATTCCAATCGATGGTCCGATCGAAGTAGCCCTCAACGAAACGGAGAAATTGTTAAACGGGGAATACGCCGTGTCTAAAAGATTAATTGGGCTTCTGGTTTTGGAGGGAGATCAGGAGATTGTCAAGTCGGTGAGTGAAAAACAACCAGATGTTATTGAGCGGCTCGGGAAAATTAGAGAGGAATTAAGATCCCGCGCGGCTCATCCGATCGAATACGAGCTCGCCATTCGACTCAAAAGCGAGTCCGATCGTATCGCGCATCGGGTCATGAAAATTAAGGAGGCGAAAGTTGGATTCAAGGAACGGTTGAGTCGGCTGATGATGAATCCAATTACGGGGCTTCCCATTCTTTTTCTTGTTCTTTATTGGGGTCTTTATAAATTTGTAGGTGAGTTCGGAGCAGGAACCGCGGTTGATTTTATCGAGGGAACTATTTTTGGACGGTATGTCAATCCTTGGATCACCAATATGTTTAATCAAGTGGTTCCTTGGCCTATTGTGCAGAGTCTTTTTGTGGGCGAATATGGAGTGATTACATTGGGTTTCCGGTACGCCGTAGCGCTTATATTACCGATCGTCACTTTCTTTTTCATTGTGTTCTCAATTATTGAAGACACGGGCTATCTTCCGCGTTTGGCGATGTTGATTGATCGCGTCTTCAAGCAAATTGGTCTAAGTGGTCGAGCTGTGATTCCGATGGTTTTGGGTTTTGGCTGTGACACGATGGCAACCATGGTAACCCGAACGCTTCCGACCAAAAGAGAACGAATTATTTCAACGCTCCTTTTGGCTTTAGCCATTCCATGTTCTGCTCAGCTCGGTGTCATTCTGGCGCTTCTTCACGGAAGACCAAAGGCGGTTTTGATTTGGTCGGGGGTCGTAGGTCTCGTCTTTTTGTTCGTTGGTTATTTGGCTCAGAAAATATTGCCAGGAGAAAAGCCCTCTTTTTACATGGAGCTTCCCCC
>JACOVU010000127.1 GCA_016177155.1 Candidatus Omnitrophota bacterium
AATGGGGACAGATTATAATCTGTCCCCATTTTCACGGGATTGCTTCGTCCGGTTCATCCGTTGACCGTCCTCGCAATGACGGATCAGAACTACCAATCCATCGTCTATATAAGGTATGTGGAATTTCGAGTTGATCTAGAACCTTACCAATTATAAAATCAACCAGTTCTTCGATCTTTTGAGCGCCCGAATAAAACGCGGGAATCGCAGGTACAACGCTCACTCCCAAGCGAGCGAGTTTGAGTAAATTTTCCAAATGGATCGCGCTCAAAGGTGTTTCGCGAGGCACAACGACAAGCTTGCGACCCTCTTTAATGACACATTCTGCCGCACGTTCGATGAGACTATCTGAAATCCCATTCGCAATTTTCGAAAAACAAGTGGTGGAGGTGGGGATCACCACCATTCCTTTGGTAGGATAAGAACCGCTCGCAATAGGGGCGGTCATTTCATGTTCAGGATAGTAAGAGATAAGTTCACAGGTTTGGGGTTCAAAAAGATCTTTAATACAAGCAGGGTCTTTAACATCTATGTCGATGCTAAGCTCTTCTCGAATGACCATTCCAGCTGCGTGAGAAATGGTTAATGTAATTGGCCAACCAAGCTCTGTAACCACTTTTGCAAAACGAATCCCATAGACAGATCCGCTTGCTCCCGTTATTGCAACGATCAATGGTTTTTTATTTTTCTCAATCATTGTTGACTCACGTACGCAAGGTAAGGTCAAGAGCCACAGCTGCAAAAATAACCACGCTTACCCATGCGTTCATATCAAAAAAAGCTTCGTTAATTTTGACAAGTCCATATCGACTGACGAGCCGATGTTCCTTTACAATCAAAGTAACTGATAGAAACCATCCCAGCCAATACCAAAAGCCTAGGCCCAAAAGAACTCCAAAACCAGCCAAGCTGGCAATGGTCATTAAGTGGAGAATTCGGACAACGACAATGGTCGTCTGAGTCCCAAACCTCACGGGAAAAGACTTCAGGCCATTGGTACGGTCGAAATCAATATCCTGAAGCGCGTAAAACATGTCAAACCCGCTCACCCATGTGGTGACTGCCAAACTCAAAACCACTGGCCGCCAAGCCCACTCTGGCCGGCTTGCCAACCATCCCGCAAGCGGGGCAATGCCTAATATGATACCTAAAATAAGGTGAGAAAGCCATGTAATTCTCTTTAAATAAGGATAAATCCAAACTAAAACAAGGGGTACAGGACTAAGCGCTAAGCACAAAGAATTAAGCTGGGTACAAGAAAATAAAAAAAGAAAAGTTGATGCGAAAGTAACCACCCAAACACGCCACCGCTTCAAAAGCTCGAACAGTGCAATTCTTCCCACCGTCCTTGGATTTTTCGCATCGATCAGCTGATCCGCCAAGCGGTTGAGACACATTCCAACCGTCCGAATCGCCACCATCGCCACGGTCACCCACAAAAACACCCGCAATCTTGGAAGACCCCCTTCGGCAACAAAAAGTCCCAGATAGGCAAACGGCAGGGCAAAAATCGAATGCTCAAACTTAATCAACTCCAAAAACGCTTGAATCTTATTTACCATACTACCCCACCCCGTCCCTTCCGCTGATCCCTCCGCACCATTCAGGTTGATGAGAAACATTTCCATTTGCCTCCGAAACCATTCGGGCTGCGAAAAAAGATGGATGCCGGATTGTGCAGCCCTCACTCGGTGAATGCCTGCTTTGCCATTCCCATTGCAAAGCGACGGCATTCAACGTTTCTCCGGCAAAGGAAATGTTTCTGGCTTTACCAAAGCACGCTCAGAAAGTTGAGCGAGCACGGTGTCCCGAAGGGACGAGCGAAACTTTCTGCGCGAGTGAGATCCGCCTCGCTGGGGCGGATTGAACGGTGCGGCGGTAAAGGCAGAAACGTTTACTAATCACTTGAAGCCGTAGTCGTGCCAGCGGCGGGTGACGAGTTCTTTCACTGCTTCGCTCATTGCCATATCCTCAGGCCAAGGGCGCTGCATACCCTCTTCAGGAAGTTTGCGCGTACAATCAATTCCAACTTTCGAACCAAAAAAGTCTTGATTCGCAGAGTGATCCAGCTCATCAATTGGACCTTCCGTAAAAACCATATCCCGCTTTGGATCGACGTTGTTAAAAGCGCGCCACGCCACTTCCTTTAAATCTTGAATATTGACATCGTGATCAAAAACCAAAATGGACTTCGAAAATGCCATTTGCCCGAGTCCCCAAATCGCGCTCATCACTTTCCTCGCCTGCTGAGGATAACTTTTCTGAATGGAAGCAACCAAGCAATTATGAAAACATCCTTCCCAAGGAAGATTAATATCTACGATTTCTGGGATTTGCTTCTGAATGACAGGGAGAAAAATGCGCTCAATCGCCTTTCCCATATAACAATCTTCCATGGGGGGCTTCCCTACCACGGTGGAGACATAAAGTGGATCTCGTCGGTGGGTCATGGCAGTTACGTGAAACACGGGAAAATCTTTCGCGCGTGAATAAAAACCAGTGTGGTCTCCGAATGGGCCTTCAAGCCGCATCTCCCCTTTAATCACGTAGCCTTCCAAAACAATTTCCCCATCCACAGGTACTTCAAGGTCAATCGTTTTCCCACGAACCAGTTTCACAGGTTCACCGCGTAGGAATCCTGCAAGTGAAAACTCATCTATCCCGTATGGAAGCGGGCACGCTGCGGCAAACAACTGAAGGGGATCAGCACCTAACACACAAGCCACTTCTAGTTTTTCACCGTTCTTGAGTTTCCGGTAATGCTCTGCTCCATCTTTATGAATTTGCCAGTGCATTCCCGTTGTTCGATTGTCATAAACATGCATTCGGTAAAGTCCAACATTGCGCTTTCCTGTGTGGGGATCTTTCGTAATCACCAGCGGAAAGGTAATGAATTTACCGCCATCATCCGGCCAGCATTTTTGGACAGGAAGGAGATCGATCATCGGACCTTCGGTTCGTATGACCTCTTGGCAAGTACCAGAGGAAACTACTTTGGGAACTAAAACATCGAGCTCTCTTAATTTCGGAAGAAAAGCAAGCTTCTCGAAAAAGTTTTGGGGAGGCTTTTGCTCAAAGAGTCCGCGGATTTTACTCGCCACCCCTTCTGGACCTTTTCCTCCCAAAAGAAGATTCATCCGCTTATCAGAACCAAAAAGGTTGATTATAAACGGGATGGATGAGCCTTTTACATTTTGGAACAGAAGCGCCGGGCCTGCTTCTTTAACCACGCGGTCGTAAATTTCGGTAATCTCAAGTTCGGGATCAACTTCCGCCACAATCTCCTTAAGCTCCCCCTCCTTGCGGAGCAAATCGAGGAATTCCCTGAGATCTCTAAAACGAACTTTCGGGAAACGTTCTTCAGATACAATGGCAGCCATCGTAAGTGATTATTTTACAAAGGTTTCCTGTAACTTTCAAGGTAAGAATAGAACCGTGATAGAAAAAAGGTTGGCAATCTATATATTTACGCAGCGCGGGACTGAGCTTCTAAAGCTTGAGTTTTGAGAGTCAATACGTGAACGAGAGCCTGAGTAAAACTGAGAAGCTCATTACGATCATCAAATTGAAATACGCCGCTCTTAACCGTTCCCTTTAGCAATAACAAGGTGGCAGCAGTTAATAAGTACGAGAAATCTCCCTCGTCAATGCTGGCTTTATTCCTATAAATGGCTGGCAAAACAAGGCCTTCTGAAGAAGCGAGTGGTTCTTTTGTCACTCGAACATCCGGAACGCGATTTAAGTCAATAGCTGCCGAACTTGTACCGCGCCCAAAAATCCAAAGTTGAGTTCCACTGGATACAGCTTGAAATTGAGAACCCTTGTTCATCCTTAATTCAGACCTTGCCTTTGCGAGTTCCGCTTGCTTCTCAAACTCAAAAACAAATATGAAAGGCGTCGCCGTTGCAAAATTCGAAGCCGTTTCAAGCGCTTCTGGGGTCGCAATCCCTTTTGCCCAAATCACCTGCTGGCGATCGCTCGTGCCCAAGACTTGAAGCTCCCCTCTTGCCTGAGTGACTTGACCGCTTGTAAATCCGAGTGTGCTCTCTTCAATTTTTATAAGAACGACACGCGACTCATTTACCCTTTGAGCGATTTGTTCCAATCGTGAAATAATATCGGGCGAAGAAAATTCTTGGATATTAACGGGAATTTTGTTCTCAGTGAAGGCTCTTTGAACTTCTTCCTGGACGGACTCAATTGTTACCTGACTACCCTTTGCAAAGAGAGCCTCTGTAATTTCACTGCTCACTTCTTTTGTAAGTGATCTACGAATCCCTCCGAGCTCAGCCAATACATTTTCCCCCAGTTGTTCTAATAATTTTTCTCTTGCTGCTTCTGGTGAAAGCAGAAGTAATTCTATATTTTGCTGGTTGATCTCGCCAGAAATAAGACTCCGTGCAATGTCCCTTAATTCCGCCCTCGGCAAAAATGGGACAGACACCTTATCGCCAGGAGGAATTTTAGATAAGGTGTCTGTCCCTATTTTTGCGTATTTCCGTTGTGCGCGTGCCCGCCTAGCATAAGCAAACGCCAAAATTCTCGCGGCAAACTCGCGCTGACGTGGAGTCCAAATCACAAAATCTCTTCCACTCGCTCGTCTATATGCTGCAGACCGTTGAAACATGCTATTTAGAATTTGAATTCCAGTCTGACCGTCGCGTTGAAACTGTTGTAAAAATGACCGCAAATCTGGCGATTTTTCCAAAGCATCTGCAGCAGCCTTTTGAATGGCCTGCTGATCTCCTCGATCTTGCCTCAACAAATCATCAAAATAATACTGATACCAATTCCGCAGTTCGGCACGCTGGCCCACCTTTGCCAGCGGTTCGACAGCCCTGCCTATCAATAAATTATCACTTGGAGCTCTATCGGAAGGCAGGACAGTCCCGACTTCCTTAT
>JACOVU010000128.1 GCA_016177155.1 Candidatus Omnitrophota bacterium
CGATTGCGCACGGCGAAGGAAATTATTATTGCGACCGCGAAACGCTGAAACGTTTGCGGGACGAAAATAGGATTATTTTCCGCTACGCGTCAGCGGCCGGAATTGTCAGTGACGCGTCAAATCCGAACGGTTCGGTGGATTCGATTGCCGGCATCATGAATGAAAAAGGAAATGTGCTTGGCATGATGCCGCACCCCGAACGGGCCAGTGAAAAAATTTTAGGTTGTGAAGACGGAAGGAAAATTTGGGAATCAATTTTGAATTCTATGGTGTAGGGGCGCAGTTTATTGCGCCCAGGGCGTGATGAATCACGCCCCTACGTATACGACGAAATTATGACCACGACAATGCAAGAACCCGAAATTACTCAAGGATTGATTGAATCGCACGGCATCACGCCGGAAGAATACGAAAGAATCTGTAGCCTTTTAGGCCGCGAGCCTAATTTTACGGAGCTTGGGATTTTTTCCGTGATGTGGAGTGAACATTGTTCGTATAAAAATTCACGGCCCGTTCTTAAACTATTCCCGCGTGAAGGAAAAAGTTTACTGGTTAAAGCAGGAGAAGAAAACGCAGGAGTCGTTGATATTGGCGATGGGCTTGCTATTTGTTTTAAAATTGAAAGTCACAATCATCCATCGGCGGTAGAACCCTTTCAAGGTGCTGCCACAGGCGTTGGCGGAATCATTCGCGATATTTTCACCATGGGAGCACGTCCTATTCTTTCCATGAATTCGCTCAGGTTTGGAAGCCTGGAGAAAGCTCAAAATAAACATTATCTAAGCGGTGTCGTGGCAGGCATTGCCCATTACGGAAACTGCATCGGAATTCCCACGATCGGCGGTGAAATTTATTTTGATGATTCCTATGAAGGAAATCCACTTGTGAATGCCTTCTGTCTCGGAATTATGCGCCGTGAAGATTTGGTGAAAGGTTCTGCGAAGGGGAGTGGAAACCTAGTGTACTATGTGGGCGCAACAACTGGACGTGACGGTTTGGGAGGAGCAGCTTTTGCTTCAAGAGAACTTACGGAAGAATCCCATGAAGATCGTCCCGCGGTTCAAGTGGGAGATCCTTTTATGGAAAAACTTCTCATGGAAGCTTGCCTTGAATTATCCAAGACAGACGCGATTGTCGGAATGCAGGACATGGGTGCCGCAGGGCTTACATGCTCCACTTGTGAAACCGCATCGCGTGGTAGTTGTGGCATTGAAATTGACCTTGCGAAAGTTCCCCGTCGCGAGACAGGAATGATTCCTTATGAAATTATGCTTTCCGAATCCCAGGAGCGAATGCTGATCATTGTCAAAAGAGGGAAAGAAAGAGTGGTCGAAGGTATTTTCGAAAAATGGGATCTTCATGCCGTCAAGCTCGGCGAAGTCAGAGATGGAAAAGCGATGCGCATTTTTGAAGATGGAAAATGTGTTGCTGAAATTCCTGCGAAAGCTTTGACAGACGAAGCCCCTGTTTACAACCGAGAAATGAAAGAGCCTGAATATCTGAAGCATACAAGAAACCCTGATCTTTCAAAAATGAAAGAGCCAAAAGATTTTTCCGAGACGCTTCTAAAACTTCTCGATCATCCGACCATTGCTTCGAAAGCTTGGATCTATCAACAGTACGATCACATGGTTCGGACAGACACCGTTTTTCTTCCAGGCCATGACGCTGCGCTCGTACGAATTAAGGGGACGAAAAAGGGAATTGCCATTTCGACCGATTGTAATGGGCTTTATTGTTATCTTGATCCTTTTGAAGGCGGGAAAATTGCGGTGGCTGAAGCTGCGCGAAACGTGGCTTGTTCTGGTGCAAAACCTCTTGCTATTACGAACTGCCTTAATTTTGGGAATCCAATGAAACCTGAGATTTTCTGGCAGTTCCGTAAAGCGGTTGAAGGGATGTCAGAGGCATGCCGTGCACTGGAAACTCCGGTGACGGGCGGGAACGTGAGTTTTTACAACGAAAGCCCGAAAGGTGCGATTGATCCCACGCCAACCATTGGCATGGTCGGAATTTTGGAAGATATTAACGACAGGATTCCATCTTTTTTTCAGAATGTTTGTGACAAGATTTTTCTTTTGGGCGAAACGTTTGAAGAACTTGGCGGAAGTCAGTATTTGCTTCTAGAACATGGTCTTCGAATGGGCATGCCGCCGCAGCTTGACCTTAAGAAAGAAAAAGCACTTTATGATTTGATTCTTGCTTGTGCAAAAGAACGGGTTTTAAATTCCTGTCATGATCTTTCAGAAGGGGGGCTGGCGGTTGCGCTTTCAGAATGTATTTTGGGCAAGACGAACCATCCGCTCGGCGCGCGCGTCAATCTTGGCTTCGGACAAAATTTAAGGCGCGATGCGCTTTTATTTGGCGAAACTCAGTCGCGTGTCGTTGTCAGCGTTAGCGCCAAACAGGAAGGAATGTTAGAAGCGCTTGCAAAAAAATACGGAGTTCCTTGTTTTAAAATCGGAGAGGTTGTGAGTTCTGGATTCGAAATTAATTCTTTAATTCGTTTAACATCGGAACAAATTGAAAAAACTTATCGTAACGCGATTCCAAGGAGAATGAAATGACAGTACTTAGTACCTGGTACTTAGTACTTAGTGGATTGCAACGTTCGATTTAATTGGAGAAAAACCAGTGGATATTTCAGAGAAAATTCGCTTAACCAAGTACCAAACACCAAGTACCAAGTACGTTTCTCCGATCAAACACTATTGCGGTGTATTTGGTGTTTTGGGTCACGAAAAGGCGTCAGAATTAACCTACCTTGGCCTTTTTGCGCTTCAGCATCGGGGAGAGGAAAGTGCGGGAATTGCGACGAGTGACGGGACAAGGCTCTATCTTCACAAACATATGGGTCTTGTGGAAGATGCTTTTACCCCCGAGATTCTTGCAAAACTTCCTGGAAAAGCGGCCATTGGACACGTTCGGTATTCCACGACAGGATCGTCGACTCTTTCGAATGCACAACCCTACATGGTGGATTATTCGAGGGGTTCTGTTGCGATTGCTCATAACGGAAATCTGACGAATGCCCAACTTCTCCGCGCAGAACTTGAAGCTTATGGCTCTATTTTCGGAAGCACGACCGATTCGGAGATTTTTGTTCATCTGATGGCCAAGCCTTCTTACAAAAATTCACGGGAAAGTGTTCTAGGTGCGGTCCAGCGTGCGCAAGGGGCTTACTCCATGACGCTCCTGACGGAAAAAGAATTAATCGGGATTCGAGATCCGCACGGTTTTCGCCCGCTTTGTCTTGGAAAATTAGGCTCGGCTTATGTGATCGCCTCTGAGACGTGCGCCTTGGATTTGATCGAAGCTCAGTTTGTACGTGAAATTGAACCTGGCGAAGTGGTTGTGATTGATGAATCAGGTCCTAAAAGTTTTTACCCATTTAAAGATCAAAAAAACCGTCTTGCACATTGCATTTTTGAACACGTTTATTTTGCGCGTCCTGATTCCAAAATTTTTGGGGAAAATGTGGGCCTTGTCCGCGAACGTTTGGGAAGGATTCTGGCCAAAGAACATCCTGCAAAAGCCGATATTGTCATTCCTGTGCCAGATTCTGGGAATTTTGCGGCGATGGGTTATGCTAAAGAGTCAGGAATTCCGCTCGCTCATGGATTTACACGAAATCACTATATTGGGCGTACGTTCATTAATCCGATGCAAGAGATGCGTACGTTTAAAGTAAAGATTAAGCTTAATCCGATTCAGGAAATTGTTTCGGGACAGCGGGTCGTGGTGATCGACGATTCCATTGTCCGCGGGAATACGTCCCAGTCACGGGTACGACTCTTGCGAAAAGCAGGTGCAAAAGAAGTGCATATGCGAATCAGCTGCCCGCCTCATGTTTCACCTTGTTTTTACGGCATTGATTTTCCTTCAAAGAAGGAATTAATTGCGGCAAACAAAAGTTTGGATGAAATCAAAAAATTTCTCGATGTGGACAGTCTCGGTTATTTAAGTCACGAAGGACTTTTAAGCGCCGTCTCGTTTCCCAAAGAAAATTATTGCACCGCCTGTTTTACGGGAACTTATCCGACTAAAATTTTTGACGAGATGGACAAATTCAAATTGGAGCGGAAATGGTAGTAACCGCTTTAGAATCGTACGCAGGCGTCCCTCATTTAAAAGGAGACACTTCTTACAATCGCGTTCTTGCCAAAATTACACGTTCAACTCAGGGGAAAGTTCAATCCAAGTTCGGCGGTTTTTCTGCACTTTTCGATTTTGGGAGATTCAAGATGCACCATCCCATTTTGGTTTCGACCACCGATGGCGTTGGAACAAAGCTGGATCTCGCACGGTTTCAAAATAAGCACGACACGATCGGAATTGATCTTGTCGCGATGTGCGTGAATGATCTCATTACGTGTGGGGCAAGACCTCTTTTCTTTTTAGATTATTTTGCAATGGGTGCGTTCGATCGGAAAAAGACGGTGCAAGTGATTGGCGGAATTGCAAAAGGATGTCGGGAAGCGGGTTGTGCGCTTTTGGGAGGTGAGACCGCCGTGATGCCTGATTTCTATGAGAACTCCAAATATGATTTGGCTGGGTTTTCGGTAGGTGTGGTTGAGGAATCAAAAGTGGTTGATGGTCGAAAAGTGAAGGCGGGAGATGTGCTGCTCGGTCTTGCTTCCTCGGGTTTTCACAGTAATGGTTATTCACTTTTAAGGAAGGTGTTCACGAAGAATGAACTTTCCGGTGGCATTGGCAGAAAGCTCCTGACGCCGACGAAGATTTATGTGAAGCCCATTTTGGAACTTGCTCAAACCATTCAAGTTTTGGCGGTTGCCAACATTACGGGCGGCGGCATCTATGATAATTTGCCGCGCGTTCTTCCCAAAGGACTGGGCGCGCGAATCATTCGAAAAAGCTGGCCGATTGACGAGCTCTTTTTCGAGGTTGCAAAACGCGCTCGCTATGGTGACCGCGAAATGTTTCACACGTTTAACATGGGGATTGGAATGGTGGTTATTATTCATCGTTTGGATGTACCTGCCGCCCAACGTTTCTTGAAAAAATATAAGATCTCGTCTTGGCCCATCGGTGTTGTTGAAAGAGGAGGGAAAATTTTAATCCAATGATCCCCCACCACTTTCTAACGATGGATACAGAATGGAAGAAACATAACCAAGATTTTACTCAAGTATTAACGGAAAGTGGTGGGGGATGAAAGTTCTTGTGGTTGGTGCTGGCGGGCGCGAACACGCCCTGGTTTGGAAAATTTCAAAAAGTCCGCTCGTCACCAAAATTTTCGTTGCTCCGGGCAATGCGGGAATGGAAGAATTTGCTGAATGTGTTGACATTGCCGTGGATCAGATCGAAGATTTGTGTGATTTCGCATTAGAACAGAAAGTGGATTTGACCGTGGTTGGCCCGGAACTTCCGCTCACGCTTGGGATTGTCGATGCGTTCCAGAAGTTAGGCCTTAAGGTGTTTGGTCCGAGTCAGGAAGCGGCGAAGCTTGAAGGGAGCAAGGCCTTTTCAAAAGAGCTCATGTTACAGGTAGGAGTTCCAACGGCCCGATTTCAAATTTTCAATAATGTTAATGAAGCAAAACTCTTCATCGTGGATCGCGAACCTCCTTTCGTGATCAAGGCAGACGGGCTTGCGGGAGGAAAAGGTGTTCTCATTGCCAGTTCTTGCGAAGAAGGAATTCAAGTGGTGAATCAAATGATTCAAAATCGCTTGTTTGGCGAAGCAGGAAAACGAGTGGTGATCGAAGAGTTTTTCACTGGAGACGAACTTTCCGTACTCCTCTTTACGGACGGTGAGAAAATTATTCCACTTGCAAGCTCTCAGGACCACAAACGTGTTTTTGATGATGACCAAGGCCCTAATACAGGGGGAATGGGTGCTTATTCGCCGTGCCCCTTCGTTTCAGATGAGGAGCTGGCCGATATTGTTGACCGTTGCGCACGTCCCGTTATTCAGGAGCTTAAACGCCAAGAAACTCCTTACCGCGGACTTCTCTACGTCGGACTGATAATGACGGAGAAAGGGCCTCAGGTGCTTGAGTACAACGTCCGTTTTGGAGACCCTGAAGCCCAGGCCATTTTGCCGCGTCTTAAGACGGATATTGTTCCCATCATGCTTGAGATTGCCAATGGAAAATTAGAAACCAAAACGCTCGAATGGGATTCAAGGCCTTGCATTACGGTGGTGATGGCCTCGCGCGGATATCCTGGGACGTATCAAAGTGGATTTAAGATTACGGGTCTTGAACAAATTAAATCTAATGATGTGGTGGTGTTTCATGCGGGTACAACCCGAGAACCTAACCGCGATGTGACCACGAGCGGGGGAAGAGTGCTCAATGTTTCAGCGCTAGGAGATACATTTAAGGAAGCCCGTGACCGGGTTTATGAAGCCCTCCAAAAAATTTCATTTGAAGGAGCATTTTACCGCAAAGATATTGGAAAAAGAGTGTTTGAGAAAACAGGGGTGAAATAATCATGGCGAATCCACGAGTATCTATCATTATGGGAAGTGACAGTGACCTAGAAATTATGTCCGAGGCAGCGAAATCGCTTTCTGAATTTGGAATTTCTCACGAAATCCAAGTACTTTCGGCTCACCGAAGTCCTGAGCTCCTGACTCAATTTTGCAAAAATCTCAAAAAACGCGGCGTCCAAATTGTGATTGCAGGGGCAGGCGGCGCGGCTCATTTGGCAGGGGTTGTTGCTGCTCACACAACGCTTCCTGTGATTGGAGTTCCGGTTAATTCTTCAGCTTTGAATGGTTTGGATGCACTCCTTTCTACGGTTCAAATGCCGAGCGGAATTCCTGTGGCCACGGTTGCGATCGGGAAGGCGGGAGCGGCGAATGCGGGGATTCTCGCTGCACAAATCTTAGGCCTTCATTCGAAACCGCTCCAAGAAAAACTTTTGAGATATAAAAACAAACTCACTCGGTCTGTGATTGAGAAGAATAACAAGTTAAAGAAAGGGAAATGATCCCCCACCACTTTCTATCCTCTAAGCTCAATGGTGGGAATAAGAGTTATATGCAACTCATAACCCGAGTGTTAATGTGTTCGTTTTTTGAAAGTGGTGGGGGATGAAAACCACCATCATTAAATTAGATCCGAGGAGACCTGATCCCGATCGGATTCGGGAAGTTGCGGGGCTTCTTCTTCGCGGAAAAGTAGTTGCATTTCCCACGGAGACGGTTTATGGATTGGCCGTGTGTACCACACAGCCTCAGGCGGTTACGAGGCTTCAAGAGCTGAAGCAGAGGCCTGATGACAAGCCTTTTACCTATCATATTGGAAACTTGGGTGTGCTGGAGCGGTTGGATATTATTCAAAGCCGAGCGCTTCGTTATTTGACGAACCAATTTTGGCCAGGGCCTGTAACTTTGATTGCACTCAATCGAAAGGATGAAAAAATTGGACTTCGTTTCCCGAAAAATGATATTGCGGTGAAGATGATTAATCAATGCAATGAACCTGTTGTGGCAACGAGCGCTAATGTTTCAGGTGAGAAATCGCCGCGAACCGCTGAGGAAGTGCTCCGAATTTTTCCAAATGAGATTGATCTCGTGATTGACGGTGGGCCTTGCGAGTGGGGGGAAGATTCTACCGTGGTGGATACAGTCGCGAATCCACCCCAGATTTTGAGACGTGGCGTTTATGCAGATCGAGTTGATCAAGCGATCGAAAAGATAAAACTTGGCAAGTACCCGAGAAAGAAAATTTTGATTGTGTGTACCGGAAACACTTGCCGCTCGCCGATGGCAGAAGGCTGGCTTCACCACGAACTTACGAAAAAAGGGTTTGGCGATCAGATTGAAGTCAGTTCCTGTGGAATTTGTGCGCGCGATGGCAGTGAGGCTGCCGTGGAATCCATTCTCACGCTCAAGAATGATGAAATTAAACTGGAAGAATTTAAAACGCGCCTTTGCAGACGGGAAGACGTGTTGAGTGCTGATTTGGTTATTGTGATGTCGGAAGAACATAAGAAATTCATTTCTGAACTTTGTCTTCCCGCACGCGATCGGATTGTGGTACTCGGAGTTCCTGATCCGATTGGGATGTCCATGGAGTTTTATGAAAAAAGCTATCGGCTTATTAAGGAGAAGTTTCAGGCGATTTGGTCTGAAATTGTGAAATGATCCCACTACCTGCCTTTGGCCCGGAGGGCCTATTTTTATTGCAAGAGTGGGATAAAAATCTGCCTGCGGCAGAAAGGCAGGTAGTGGGATGATGCGACCCAAATTAGTGATCGCTGCAGATCATCGAGGCGTAGCGCTTAAGAGTGAGATCCTTCGATTTTTAAGATCAAAAGGTTATTCTGTGGAGGATTTGGGAACGAATTCTGAAGATTCCGTGGACTATCCCGATTATGCGATTCAAGCGGCCCAGCGGGTTCAAGAGGGAAAGGCGGATTTAGGAATTGTGATCTGTCATTCAGGAATCGGCGTTTCGGTGAGTGCCAATAAAGTAAAAGGGATTCGAGCTGCGCTGTGTCAAACGGTCGAACAGGCAGAACTTTCCAAGAAACACACGAACGCTAATATCTTGGCGCTCCCCGCGGGATTTGTAAAGGGAGAGTTGGCTCAAGAGATTGTGTCTAAGTGGCTTGCTACCGGATTTGAAGGCGGGCATCATGAAAAACGGATTCATAAAATTCAAAACTTTGAGGAGCGAAAACGTGACCGTGAAAACTGAGAAGAGCGCTTTAAGGGAAACTGACCCGGAAATCTATAGTGCCATTCAAGCAGAGGTAAAAAGGCAAAATGACAATATCGAACTCATTGCGAGTGAAAATTTCACTTCCCTCGCCGTTTTAGAAGCAGCGGGTACGGTGCTTACCAATAAATATGCCGAAGGCTATCCGGGCAAACGTTGGTACGGCGGTTGTGAACACGTAGATGTGGTGGAACAACTTGCGATCGATCGTGCGAAAAAACTGTTTGGGGCAGAGCATGCGAATGTCCAACCGCATTGCGGAACAAGTGCGAATATCGCTGTATTTATGGCACTGCTTAACCTTGGCGATAAGATTCTCGCCATGAATCTATCTCATGGCGGACATCTTTCTCATGGGCATAAAATGAATTTTTCAGGCAAATACTTTGAAATCATTCCTTATGGGGTCAGCCAGAAGAATGAGCAAATTGACTACGATGAACTCGAGCGACTTGCGTTGGAACATAAACCAAAGATGATTCTTTTGGGTGCTTCGGCGTACCCCCGCATTATTGATTTCAAGCGCGGACGCGCAATTGCTGACAAAGTGGGTGCGCTCCTCATGGTGGATATGGCTCACTTTGCAGGATTAGTTGCAGCGGGAGTTCATCCGTCGCCCGTTCCTTATTCGGAGGTAGTAACCACGACGACCCACAAAACGCTTCGTGGGCCGCGCGCGGGCTTGATCCTTTGCAAGGAGCAATATGCTAAGGCGATCGATTCGGCCGTTTTTCCAGGTTCACAAGGCGGACCGCTTATGCATGTTATTGCAGCTAAAGCAGTCGCCTTAAAAGAAGCAATGACCGATGAATTTAAAGAATATGCAAAACAGATTGTGAAGAATGCGAAGAAACTGGCTGAAGCGATGGCCAGTTTTGGATTTCGAATTGTTTCAGGCGGAACGGATAATCATCTAATGTTGGTCGACGTCAAGGTGAAAGGGTTTACGGGAAAGGCCGTTCAAAATTATTTGGACCGAGTCAAAATTACCGTGAATAAAAATATGATTCCTTTTGATCAAGAGTCTGCTTTTAATGCTTCGGGCGTTCGGTTGGGAACGCCTGCGGTGACGACTCGCGGCATGAAAGAAGCCGAAATGCAGGAAATTGCGCGTTGTATCAATCAAGCGCTCAAAGCGCCTGAGGATGAAAAAAATCTGGAGCAAGTGAGAAAAGACGTCAGCGTTCTTGTGAAGCGTTTTCCGCTTTATCCAGAACTTTTAGAGGGGTGTTGATATGATCCCACCACCTCCATGGCAAGAGCGCACCAAAGCTTACGTTTATCTTTTGCGTAGCTTGAATACAGCTAGATTTTATTTGGGGTGGACAACGGATCTGAAAAGACGTATTGAGGAACATAATTCAAGGAAAAGTGAGTACACAAAAGCAAGAGGGCCTTGGGAGTTGATTAGTTACGAAGAATATCATGACATACAAAGTGCTCAGGAACGTGAATATAAATTGAAACACAGTCCACGAATGTTTCAATGCTTTAAAAAACGCGCTCTTGCAACTCTACGAGTTTCTGCCGCTATGCGGCAGAACATGGAGGTGGTGGGATGAAGTGTCCCTATTGTAAGGCCGAGGACGACAAGGTAGTGGATTCACGTGCCTCGAATGACGGGTCTGTGATTCGCAGAAGGCGTGAATGTACCAAATGTGAGCGGCGGTACACCACTTATGAGCGGGTTGAAGAAGTTCCGCTTTTTGTGATTAAGAAGGACCAGCGGCGAGAGATTTACGATCGGAAAAAAGTGCTTGCTGGGATTCACCGCGCTTGTGAAAAAAGACCCGTACCCGCTGAAATTCAAGAGACTATTGTTGTCGATCTCGAAAAAATGCTGGAAGAGAAATATGAGAAAGAAGTTTCTTCGAACATTATTGGCGAATTTGTGATGGAACGGCTTGCCAAAATCGATCAAGTGGCTTATGTACGGTTTGCTTCCGTCTACCGCCAGTTTAAAGATATTTCGCATTTCATGAAGGAACTGAAGTCTCTCCTGATTAAAAGTTGAGCGGTTTGCGGTCCCTTAAGAATTTGCTCGTTTCAGTCGATTCTTAAGTATCCCCAACAAAGGGAGGGATTTATGGAAAATAAAATGCGGATTGGAATGAGGAACGGCGCATTCTTAGCTCTCCTCGTGATTTTGAGCCAACCGTTCCAGCCCACTCAAGGTTTAATTCCTGAACTTGCCAATTTTCTGACCTCGATCCCGCTTTGGATCGCGGTCATGATTTTGCCGCCCGCTTCGACGGCATTGCTTGAGGGCGGAGTGATCTTGGCCTATTTTATTGTGATCGGAGCTTTTGTCGGGCTTGCTTTTGAGCGCAAAGCAATTTGGGGCTGGTTTCTTTTGATTGCGCTTGCGTTGCATCATTATGTTGCCTATGGGCAGATGGCGCGTCCCATGGGGGAAGTGGTACAGAGTGTATTGAATTTATTGGGCTGATGGTTCTGAGTTTCCATCCTTGAATTGCCTGAGCATGAAGCCTTTCCAACGGTAAAACGTTATGGTTGTTCGGAGTATGATAGCTTTCTCTTGGCTTTTGTTCTTCCTTTTCCTCATCCTTCTTGTTCCGGTGGTCTTATTTGCTGACATGGAGAAGGCACGGGAATCCATGGTGCGTGAACAAATTGAAGCCCGTGGTGTGAAAAATCCGCTGGTACTTCAGGCGATGAAAAAAGTAGAGCGGCACAAATTTGTTCCACCCCTGTTTCGTCCCTTAGCCTATCGGGATGGGCCGCTCCCCATTGGGGAAGATCAAACGATTTCTCAACCCTATATCGTTGCGTTAATGACTGAACTGCTTGATTTGAGTGCTGAAGCCCGTGTGCTCGAGGTGGGTACCGGATCAGGTTACCAGGCCGCCGTCCTCTCCGAAATTGTAAAAGAGGTTTATACGATTGAAATTATTCCATCTCTCGCCGAAAGTGCCGCCGAACGCCTCAAGGAATTGGGCTACCAGAATGTTTTTGTTCGTGCGGGCGATGGTTATTTGGGCTGGCCCGAACGTGCGCCTTTTGATGGCATTATCGTAACCGCAGCTCCTGATGAAATTCCAAAACCCCTACTGGACCAATTGAAGGTTGGAGGCAAGATGGTCATTCCTGTTGGAAACTATCCTGATCAAACGCTTTATTTGGTTCAAAAGCAAGAGAAAGGGTTCAATCAACAGGAAGTGATCCCCGTTCGTTTTGTCCCCATGACCGGTCTGGCCCAAGAAGAAAATAAGGTTGATTCTCAAACGAGAATCGGTTAATTTAACGCCCCTATGGTCAATATTTTGGGAATTTCCTGTTTCTACCATGATTCAGCGGCGTGTCTCGTGCAAGACGGTAAAATTGTCGCGGCGGCTCAAGAGGAACGGTTTACCCGCAAAAAGCATGACTTTGAATTTCCGAAGCATGCAATCGATTTTTGCCTGAAACAGGGCGGAATTTCTCTCCAAGATATCAATTATGTCGCGTTTTACGAGAAGCCCTTTCTTAAATTTGAACGTATTCTTGAAACCTATTTGGCATACGCTCCTCAGGGGTTTCAATCTTTTCTGAAAGCGATCCCCCTTTGGATTAAGCATAGGCTCTGGATTCCCGATCTCATTGGTAAGGAACTCAATTTTGAAGGAAAGATTCTTTACCCTGAACATCATGAATCGCACGCCGCCTCCGCCTTTTTCCCGTCTCCTTTTGAGCATGCAGCCATCTTGACCGCCGATGGTGTGGGGGAATGGGCGACCGCAAGTTTTGGCCGAGGTGAGGGAAATCACTTTGAGTTGGATTCTGAAATTCACTTTCCTCATTCGCTTGGGCTTCTTTACTCCGCTTTTACTTACTACACTGGATTTAAAGTCAATTCCGCGGAATACAAGGTGATGGGGCTTGCTCCGTATGGTGAACCTAAATATGCCGACCTTATTTTAAATGAATTGATTGATCTCAAAGAAGATGGTTCGTTTAAGCTCAATATGAAGTATTTTAATTATTGTGTAGGCCTTACGATGACGAACAACCGCTTTCATGAATTGTTTGGCGCGCCGCCCAGGAAGCGAGAGACCGAAATTCGCGCGCGCGACATGGATCTTGCTCGTTCCATTCAAGTAGTGACGGAAGAAGTGATGCTCAGAATGGCTCGCCACGTCCATCAAGTGACGGGTGAAGAAAACTTATGCTTGAGCGGAGGCGTTGCGCTCAATTGTGTGGCCAATGGGCGCATCCTTCGAGAAGGTCCATTTAAGCGGATTTGGATTCAACCTGCTGCTGGGGATGCGGGAGGTGCGTTGGGAGCGGCATTGGTAGTTTGGCATCATTATTTAAATAAGAGACGTACCGTGAGTTTTGAGGACAGTCAATCGGGTTCGCTTCTCGGTCCTGAGTATTTGGATGCGGAAATTGAAACGGTACTCAAACGGGAGGGCGCAGTTTATGAACGCATGCCACCAAAAGAACTGATTGAATGGGTTGCTCAATTGATCGAAGAAGGGAATGTCATCGGCTGGGTTGAGGGCCGCATGGAATTTGGGCCGAGAGCACTTGGTGCGCGAAGCATCATTGGCGATGCGAGAAATCGGGAAATGCAGTCTCGGATGAATCTCAAAATTAAATTCCGTGAATCCTTCCGTCCGTTTGCCCCCTCTGTTTTGGAGGAAGAAGCGCCCAATTGGTTTGAGATTAACCAGCCAAGTCCTTACATGCTTCTTGTGGCCGATATTCAAAAGAGACACCGTATTGAATCCGTTAATGGATCGCTTCAGGGCATCGAGAAGTTAAAGGAGGTACGTTCCAAAGTACCCGCCATTACTCATGTGGATTACTCGGCAAGGCTTCAGACGATTGATCCCAAACGGAATCCCGTTTATTACGATCTGGTGAAACGTTTTCATGAAAAAACAGGATGCCCCATCATCATTAACACCTCTTTTAATGTTCGCGGCGAGCCCATTGTTTGCACGCCTGAGGACGCATTCCATTGCTTTTTGAGAACCGAGATGGATTATTTGGTAGTTGGGAATTTCATCCTAGATAAGAAAAAGCAAAAAGTAGTGCCGCCTAAGAAAGAGGAGACTTACTTTGAACTTGATTAAAAAGGTTTGGAATGAAATTAAGATGAACCCCAAAACCGTCCGTGAGTTCGGTTTTATTTTAACAGGGTTTTTTCTTGTATTCCCTTTCATTGGAATGGCCGTCCGCGTTTTTATTACTCATAAAGAATTCCATTATTGGTGGGGCTGGTTCGTCTTAAGTATTTTGGCGCTTGGCATCAACCTTTTTGTTTCTCAATTCATGGCTTTTATTTACCATGTTGCTATGTTTGCGGCGTATGGGATTTCCTGGGTGGTGATGCGGCTTATGCTTGGCATTCTTTTTTATCTTGTCTTGTCGCCGTTAAGTATTACAATGCGTCTTTTAGGAAAAGATATTTTGGAGCAGAAGATAAACCGTAACGCACAAACCTATTGGAACAAACGCACGCCTCGCGAGGGAGTGGAGCGTTATGAACACTTGTTTTAATCGCTATGGGAAAACTGAGTATTCTTAAAGAGCTTTGGGCATTTCTGAAGGTGCGGAAGAAATGGTGGCTCGCGCCCATTATTATTGTGTTGGTTCTTTTGGGGGCCTTAATTGTAGTAACTGAAAGCACCGCTGTCGCACCTTTTATTTATACGCTTTTCTAATCCCCTTTCGAAATGCTCACGCCTTACAAAGCTTATTTTCGTCGAGGGCCTGAAGCTGCTGCTCGGCTTTTTATCCGTCTCGGATTTAGTCCCAATGGAGTCACGCTTTTTGGACTTTTTCTCGGACTTTTCACTTGTCTTCTTTTTATTTGGAATCGGAATGCGGTCCTCTTTGGTTTCCTCATGATTGGGTGTGGTTTGTTCGATGCAGTAGATGGTGCTGCTGCACGCCTCACAAATCAAATTACCAAATTTGGTTCTTACCTCGATGCGATATGCGACCGAATTTTTGAAGCTGCCGGGGCGCTTGCCGTGGCTTACGTCAGCGGACATTGGGCATTGTGCTTTTCGGTGACTGCGGGCTCAATGCTCGTGAGTTACGCCAAAGCTCGAGCTTCGATGGAAGTGAATATTTCCAATACCGAATGGCCTGATTTCATGGAGCGCACGGAGCGAGACATTATTTTTGCCATCGGAGTTATTCTCTGGGGATTTTTTCCGGGTACGTTTTTTGGAAAAGATTTACTGTTTTGGGTATTGGTAGGCCTTAATCTTGCCGTTTACGGAACGCTCGTTCAACGTCTATTTCGCGCCAAGCGCTTCATCGAATCTCGCACGTAACTTCCCATCAGTAACACCAACGTAAGACATGACAAAGCGGGCGTAAGGATTGGCCCTATCCTTGTGAAAGGTGTTTCGTAAGAAGTAGGGTAAATCGTTTCCCGAACGATACGCGCTTCGTTCAACTTGCTTTGGATTACCACTTTTCCATTCGGATTGATCACCGCAGAAAAGCCGTTCGGCGAGACGCGAACGACAAACCTCCCGGTTTCAATGGCGCGAATTCGGTCGTGGAGCAAGTGGTAATGGGGAAGTAACGTTCCAAGAAAGTGTCCTGGATTCGAGAGGGCAAAAAGAAGTTCCGCCTTATTTTGAATCCACGCTCTTCCTTCCTTTGGGTGTGCATCTTCGTAACAGAGCATCACGCCGATTTTATTGCCCTTTATCAGGAGCGGTTTTCGTTCGTTTCCCGGGACTTGTCCAATTCTTCGGAACGGCGGAGGCGTTATAGCTCGATATTCTTGAACAGGCTCAGCAGGCGAAAATAAAAGTGCGGTGTCAAATCGTTCGCCTTCCGTTAATCTTCCTCCGGGAATTTTTGGAACATAAGTGCTAAGTAGAATAGAAGTGTTTTTAAAGCGCGCCAAGCGTTCAAGCCACTCGGGTTCTCTGAGCACATCCTTTGGAAGTCCGTATTGAGGGAAAACGATAAGGTCTGCTGTTTCTCCGATTTCCCGAATGACTCTTTCATAAGTATCCAGAATTTCTTTTTGATGCAAGTCGCGCCACTCAGAAGCGATTGGGAAATTATGTTGGATCAAAGCTACGCGGATGGGAAACGATGTTGAAAAGAAGTTGGTGTTCAAAGTGCCAAGAGCAAGCAGGACGAGCAAAAGGAAAAGCCCGTTGAGCGCATGTTTCTTTTTTTCAATGAACAAAACGGCGAGAAGTGAATTGGCGGTCAAAATGAGAAAAGCAATGCCTGAACTTCCAGTGATTCGGACAAGGGAAGGGAACAAAGGGGCTTGGAACATTGCAATTTGATCGCCCAGAATATTGACCGGTGTTAGTGAATAAAAAAAGGAAACGGTGCTCCAAGCGAGAGGCGGAGCAAATACATTCACGAGATTGTGGTCATAACGACATTTTAACCAGCGGGTCAAAAGAGCGAAAAAGCCAAAGAAAGGAATTGCAAGAGCGATGATGTTTAGAAAAATGCGGAGTTCATAACGTGTAATCCAGTACAAAAGAGCGGAAGAGAAAAAAGTACCTACCCAAAGGCCGAGAAGGAAGGTTTTAACGGCCTTTTCTTTTTCGACGGCAATGAGTAAGGGGGCAAACGCAATCCAGATCAGAAAACTCAGGGGCGGAATGAGAACAGATAAAACCAAGAGGATGATAGAAGCAAAAGAAAGTGCAAGTTTTCGATAACCCATGGCGGGATTATAACATAGAGAGGGGAAATTCAGCCACGAGATTTTTCCTAAGTATTGACAAATCAAGCATTTACTGATAAAATTTGCTCTCACAACTAGGGACGGTTCTCGAAATCGAGAACCGTCCCTCGGGGAAAGAAACCTATGGCAGAAGAGTTCCAATTTGACCCGATTGAAGACGTGATTCGAGAAGTCGGAAAGGGTCATTTTGTGATTATGGTGGATGATGAATCGCGTGAAAATGAAGGAGATCTCATTTTCGCCGCCCAATTTGTCACGCCTGAGAAGATCAATTTTATGATGAAAGAAGCCCGCGGCCTCATTTGCGTTCCGCTGACCGACGACCGCCTTTTCCGCTTAGGACTCAAAGATATGGTCACGCGCGCAGAAGATGCCATGATGACTGCCTTTACGGTTTCGGTGGATGCCCGCTACGGGATTACGACCGGTATTTCGGCTTACGATCGGGCTCGAACCATTGAAATTCTCGTCGGTTCTGATGCGAAACCTAACGATTTGACTGCTCCGGGACATCTATTTCCGCTCAGGGCAAAGTGCGGCGGCGTTTTGATTCGTGCGGGGCATACGGAAGCCGCTATTGATCTTGCACGACTTTCCGGATTGACGCCCGCAGGCGTGATCTGTGAAATTGTCAATGAAGATGGAACGATGGCACGCACGCCTGATCTCATCAGATTCGCGAAGGAACACGGGTTTAAAATCGGAACGATTAAGGCGCTCATTGAATACCGTAGACAATTCGACAAGTTAATTGAAAAGGTTTCTGAAGCTGACATTCCGACGGACACAGGGCTTTGGCGAATGAGACTTTACCGATCTTTGGTGGACGGGTTGGAACATGTGGCTTTAGTGAAAGGGGAAATTTCGGAAGCGCCAACCCTGGTCCGGGTTCATTCCGAATGTTTTACGAGCGAAGTGTTTGGCTCGCTCCGCTGTGATTGTCGCGAACAACTTGCGGCAGCGATGGAAATGATTGAGTGCGAAAAAAGAGGGGTTCTGCTTTACATTCGACAAGAAGGTCGCGGGATTGGCCTTGCCAATAAATTAAAGGCCTACCAACTTCAGGATCAGGGTTATGATACGGTTGAGGCGAACGAGCAATTGGGTTTTAAACCCGATCTCCGGGATTACGGAACGGGCGCTCAAATTTTGAAAGATTTAGGCCTTCAACAAATTCGTTTGCTTACCAATAATCCGAGAAAAATTGTGGGCTTGGAAGGGCATGGCCTTAAGGTGGTAGAGCGGGTGCAGCTGGAAATGCTGCCGCATCGTCATAATGAAAAATATTTGAAGGCGAAGCAAGAAAAATTGGGCCACCTCTTCCGAGGAGGTAAAATTCATTAATCATGACGCACATTTTTGAAGGTGAATATTCGGCGAGAGGTTTAAAGATCGGGATTATTGCTTCTCGATTCAATGAAGCCGTTACCAAAGTGATGGTTGAAGGAGCGCTGAATGAGTTAAGACGTCTAGGTGCTTCCGAGACCGATCTCTACGTCATGTGGATTCCAGGCGCTTACGAAATTCCGTTAGCGTGCCAGAGTTTTTGTGAGTCCAAAAAACCAGATGCCATTGTTGCCATTGGTTGCATTATCCGCGGAGAAACAAGTCATTATGAGCATATTGCTCAAAGTGTCTGTGATGGACTGCAGAAGGTTGCCTTGGAACAAGCTGTCCCGGTCGGCCTTGCCGTCCTGACCGTTGAAACGATGGCGCAAGCCTTGGACCGAGCGGGCGGAAAACATGGCAATAAGGCGAGGGATGCGGCTCGATCCGCTGTGGAGATGGCTCGGCTGATTCAGGGTTTAAAAAACAGGGAGGATAAACAAGTTCAACTTAAAGAATTGTTGAACCGAGAATTTCGGAAACCGTAACTTTTTTCACCCGTTCTTTTCCATTTTTCCTATGCGTAAGCGTACACAGGCGCGTGAATGTGCCTTAAAGATTCTTTATCAGGTGGATATGATCGAGCAGCCGCTCGCTCAAGCGCTCACCGCCTTTTGGGATTTTCAGCCCGCCCCCGAAGAAATCCGTGAGTTTGCCGAGCGTCTCGTCCGAGGTACGCTTGAACACCTTTCCGAGATTGATCAAAAAATCGAAAAATATACCGAGAATTGGGAATTGAAGCGAATGGCAGTTGTCGATCGCAACATTCTCCGTTTTTCCGTTTATGAGCTTCTGTTCATGGATGAAATTCCGCCGAAAGTAACCATTAACGAAGCGGTGAACATTGCCAAAAAATATTCCCAGGATGAGGCTGGCAAATTCGTGAACGGAATTTTGGATAAAATCAACCATACCGAAGTTCACAAACCCGATCAAACAAGTTCTCCACATGAAGAAACAAATACATGATCCCACCACCTGGCGTTCTGCTGCAGAGCAGCAGCCTCGGCTTTGGGCCGAGGATTGCCTTCGGCGAAACGCAAGGTGGTGGGATGAATATTGGATGAGGCGTGCGTTCGTTCTCGCCGAAAAAGGCCGAGGAAAAACCAGCCCTAATCCCGTAGTAGGAGTGTGCCTCGTTAAAAAGAATCGCTTGATTTCCGAAGGTTTCCACACTCATTTCGGAGGTCCCCACGCAGAAGCAGAAGCGATTCGAAAAGCTCGCAAGAAAGCGAAAAGCGCGACTTTGTATGTGACCCTTGAGCCGTGCTCGACCTATGGAAAAACACCGCCTTGCACGGAGGCTATTCGAAAAGCAGGGATTCGCCGCGTAATCATTGGCGCAATTGATCCTAATCCAAGACATCATGGCCGTGCGATTTCTCTTCTTAAAAAGTGGGGTATCCAAGTACAAACCGGGGTTTTGAAAAAAGATTGTGAACGACAAAACGAAGCTTTTTTTAAATGGGTTCGAACTGGACTTCCCTTGGTGACACTCAAAATGGCGCAAAGCCTTGACGGAAAAATCGCTTCTCGAACCGGAAAAAGCAAATGGATTTCTGGGCCGGAGGCAAGGCAATGGGTTCATGTACTTCGTGCTTCTCAAGATGCAGTTCTCGTTGGGAAAAACACGGTGCTTCGAGATGATCCACGACTGACGGTTCGCAATGGTAAAGTTGTGAGAGAACCATGGCGCATTGTGCTGGATGAAAAAGGTGCGATTTCTCCCCGTGCGCGGATTTTTCGTAGTCAAGGTCCTGTCCTTCTTGTTTGTTCTGAGAAATTTTTAAAACAGGTAGCGAAAAAATTTCACGAGACAAAAGCAACCATTTTGCCCTTGCCGTCGAGTGAGGGAAGGCTTGATCTTGGGAAACTTCTTCGTCGTCTCGCGAAGCTTGGCATTACGTCACTTTTGGTAGAAGGCGGCGGTGAAGTGGCTTGGAGTTTTATCGAGCAAGGACTCGTCAATCAAGTCAAATGGGTGATCGCTCCTAAACTGATCGGAGGCCGAGATGCTAAAACCTCGATCGAAGGTCTTGGCGTTGGTTCTTTGATGAATGCACCGCTTGTTTCGTGGACTGGCGCGAGACGTTTAGGGGACGACATTTTGTTAGAAGGAAATGTGAGGAACTAATGTTTTCTGGTATCGTCGAACGCCAAGGAAAATTAATTCGCAAAGAACCTTCGCGAAAACAGATTGCATTTACGTTTGATACAAAGGGATGGGAGAAGCCGCTTAAGAAGGGGGAAAGCGTTTCAGTGAATGGGGTCTGTCTCACCGTGATTTCGGCCGCATCCCAAAAGCGTTTTACCGTTGAAGCTGTGCCTGAAACCTTAGCGCAAACTACATTGGGACAACTCAAGTTAAGAGAGTTGGTCAATTTGGAACGGTCGCTGAAGTGGGGCGATCGGATTGGCGGACACTTTGTACTGGGGCATGTCGACGGGGTTGGTCGAATCGTTCGAAAAAAAATGCATGGGAAAAGTTTCGCTTTGGAGATCGAGGTTTCAAAAAATGTACTCGAGCATTTGGTCTCTAAGGGTTCGGTTGCAGTCGATGGGATTAGTTTGACGATTCAAAAAATTTCAGGCAATAAAATGAACATCGCCATTATTCCGCATACGGCTAAAGTCACCTCCCTTGGACGGAAGAAAAAAGTGGACTTCGTCAATTTGGAAGCGGATGTGATTGCGAAACATTTAGCCCAATGGGTTCAACCGAAAAAAGAGGATCGAAAGGTGGGAATGTGAAGCTTTTTTTAGTCAGGCACGGTGAAACCAAGTGGGTGAAAGAAGGTCGCTATCAAGGTTCTACCGATGTGCCTTTAAATTCAGGGGGAGCAAAGCAAGCTCGGGCCTTGGCCCGTTTGCTTAAGAAAGAAGCTCCTTTGGCCGTTTATTCTTCTAGGCTCGGACGTGCGAGGGAAACCGCTCGTTATATCGCTAAAGCTTGTGGCAAGAAAGTGGTGAGCGACCCACGTCTCAATGAAGTTTCCTTTGGCGAGTGGGAGGGCGAGTTTCACCGAGAAATTGCTACCAGATTCCCGGAACGAGCACGCAGATGGTACAGCGGAAAGTGGACGAGCAGGCCGCCAGGCGGAGAATCTTTGCGGTCGCTTGGCAAACGGGTTGGAAGTTTTTTAAACGATTTTTCAAAACGATTTGGAACAAAAAAAGGCTCTTGTGTCGTGGTGACACACGGAGGCCCGATTCGGATGTTTTTGATTCAGGTGCTCGGAATTGATCCTGAAATTTTTTGGAGCGTGCGAGTTGATCCCGCTTCGATTACAGTGATTCAGATTCGGCCGAAAGGAAACGAAATCGCACTCGTAAACAGTCAAGCACATTTAAACGGTCTCAAACGCGATATTCATTAATCAAGGAGGAAAATGCCAATGAAACTTGGAATCATGGGTCAAAGAAAATGGTTTGTGCTGGTTGCTGTTATGTTGTGTAGTTCTATTTTGGTCATGGGGTGCGCGCATTCCTCCAAAACAACGTCAAAAGAAACAGCGCTAGAAACCTCAGCGGAAAAAGTCGCAGAAACTCCTGATTTGTCAACGCCTCATCAGAGTTACTATTCTGCTGCGCTCTCACGGCTCAATAGCGGTTTCATCAATATCGTGACAGGTCCGATTGAGCTTGTGAGCCATGTGAGAACAGAGGTTCAAAATTCAGATCCTTTGCAGGGTTTTATTCCCGGAGTGGTGAAGGGAATCACTTGGTTTGGCATTCGGGAAGTCGTCGGCGCTTTCGAAGTGGTGACCTTCTTGATTCCCTGGAAGCCTCATTTGAAACCCGTTGACCTGGAGTGGGTCACCATTTGATTAATGGTTCTATCGCCTCAAGAAAGACCTAAGTATAGTCCCGGACAAAAGACCAAGAAAAAAGGTCTAATTATCATCCACACAGGCGATGGCAAAGGCAAGACAACCGCAGCCCTGGGAGTCGCATTCCGTGCCGCGGGGAATGGCATGCGCGTAGCCATCATCCAATTCATCAAAGGCAAATGGAAGTATGGTGAATTGGAATCCGCCAAGCAACTCAAAATTCCTATCGAAATTCATCCCATGGGCGAAGGCTTTACTTGGGACACTCAAAATCGTAAGCGCGACATTGAAATGACTGAAAAGGCATGGGCGCTTTGCAAAGAAAAGATGATGAGTGGCAAATACGACGTAGTTGTTTTCGATGAAATCAATTATGTGATTGATTACAATTATTTGAATATCAAAGAAGTAGTCAGTGCCTTGGAACAGAAACCCCTAATGGTTCACGTCATTCTCACCGGCCGAAATGCAAAACTGGAACTGATTAAAATCGCCGACCTTGTCACAGAAATGAAAGAGATTAAACATCCCTTCAAGGACCAAGGCATCCTCGCCCAGAGAGGCATCGAGTTTTAATGCGCAGTCCTGACTTCTCATGTTAGATTCATTTAAGTTAGGGCAGCGCGGTATTGAGTTTAATGTCATTTTAATTTTATGGTAGATGACTCACCGGCCAATAAAAGAAAGCACCCTCGAATTTCATGGGGGCTTATTGTCAAGTTTAAACGATTAGGCCAAGATACTCAAATATCAACAGTTAAAGATATTAGCGAAGGCGGCTGCGCATTTAATAGCGGTTGTGAGTATGTGCTGGAGGAAGTCCTTGAACTTAAAATTAAATTTCCAGTTTTCCGTAAGCCTATGTTGCTCAAAGGCCAAGTCAAACGTTGTCATCCCCTTGAAGCAGGCAAGCTTTTTTCCGTGGCCGTTGCTTTTCAGGAAATGGATATGGAAAAGAGAAAAGAGTTACAAAAGGCACTCGATTTTTTTATTCGAAAATCTCGCTCTATTCGTTAGAAATGTTCTAAAATATTTTTCTTTACTTTTGTTTTTGAATGATTAAAATTCAACTGACAGGTGCCCAATGAG
>JACOVU010000129.1 GCA_016177155.1 Candidatus Omnitrophota bacterium
GATTATAATCTGTCCCCATTTTCAATTCTGGTGTTTGACCTGCTGACTGTAAACAAACGTTATATTTATAACTTAAGGCGTAGAATATAAAGTGGTGGGGGATCATCGGTCGAGCTCTCCACCAATCATGTTGACTGAACCAAAAGTGGGAATCACATCGGCCAGGAATCCTCCGTTGATCAGTTTAGGCAAAGCCGCCATAATGGTAAAACAAGGAGGCCGAACGCGAACGCGATAGGGCCTTCCCGTCCCGTCACTCACCACAAAAAATCCGAGTTCGCCATTTGCTCCTTCCACCGCCTGATACACTTCGCCCGCAGGCGGGATGATTCCGTGTCCAAACATAATCAATTTGAAATGCTGCATGAGCCCCTCGATATTTCCATAAGTATCTTCTTTGGGAGGGAGAACAGCTCTTTTTTCACCGGCTTGGACAAGACTGTGAAACCGCTCTGAAGTGCCGCCCAAAGTAGGGTCTGCGCTCGCTTCTAACTCGCCAAATCCTTCGGTCTCGCCCATCTTGGCTAAGTCGACCATTAAAGCAGCCGGAATTTCTTTCCCTTCCACGTCAACCATTACATTTCCTTGAGGGATTTGAACAAGCGCTTGTTCGACAATTCGAATGCTCTGCTCCATTTCCTCCATGCGGCAAAGGTAACGATCATAATTGTCGCCGGTTGTCCCAACCGGAATATCAAAATCGAAACGCTCATACACCGAGTAGGGCGAGTTTTTCCGAACATCATAATCGATGCCCGTAGATCTCAAAAAAGGACCTGTGATGCCATAAGCGAGCGCATCTTCTTTTGAAATCACGCCAATCTCTTTCAAACGGTCCACAAAAATTCGGTTTCGCGTAAGAAGCTGATGACACTCTTTAAGTACCTTGCGGGTTTCCTTAAGCGCGCTCCGAATATGCGGTTCAAATTCAGGCGGAAGGTCTCCTTTGACACCTCCTGGCCGAACATAAGAAATGGTCAGGCGCGCTCCCGTTACCATTTCAATTCCTTGGTAAATCATTTCACGGGCTTTCATCATATAAAGAAATGCAGTAAACGCTCCAAGTTCCATTACATTTGCACCAATGCAAGTCAGATGATCTGTAATTCTTGAAAGCTCGCTCATGATCACGCGGATATATTCACACCGTTCCGTCGGTTTAATTCCAAACAGTTTCTCCACCGCCATGGAATATCCCTGATTGTTAATCAAGGGGGAAACGTAATTGAGTCGATCCGTGTACGGAATGACCTGAAGATACCCCGAAAGTTCTGAGCTTTTTTCGAATGCTCGGTGAAGATATCCGATTTCGACATCAGAACTTACAATCCGCTCGCCATCCAACTCTAAAATAAGCCGGATGATTCCGTGCATCGCCGGATGACTTGGGCCGACATTAAGGAGCATCGTATGCTGACGGGTTTTCTTCACGTTCACTGCAGTTGTCATATTAATTCTTAGGTCCAATCAAAGGCTGTCTTTTATTGTAGGGATAATCCTTACGAAGCGGATGCCCAACAAACCCTTCATAAAGTAAAATCCGCTTTAGATTAGGATGCCCCTTAAATTTAATCCCGAACATATCCCAGACTTCGCGCTCAAACCAATTGGCAATCGGCCAAAGGGACGTAATGGAATCGATCACAGGCTCTTTTTCATCCACCCCTGCTTTAATCCGAAGGCGGTGATTCTTGGCAAGCGAATACAAGTGATAAACCACGTCAAATCGCGGGGTTCGGTTCTGCCAGAGATAATCGACGGCGGTAAGATCAATTAAAATATTGAAATCAAGAGCGGGATCTCGCTTTAAAAACTCCATGACCTCGCGAACCACCTCCTTATTAACGATCACCACTAAATCTCCACGAAACTCGTATGTTTCGAAAACATCATCTAAGAATTTTTCCTTAATTTTCTCGAGAATCATAAGATAGTAAGCACCGTCATTGCGAGGCAGCATGTCAAGCGAGGCCGCAGAAAATGGGGACAGATTATAATCTGTCCCCATTTTCAC
>JACOVU010000133.1 GCA_016177155.1 Candidatus Omnitrophota bacterium
AATGGGGACAGATTATAATCTGTCCCCATTTTCACGGGATTGCTTCGTCCGGTCCATCCGTCCGGCCGTCCTCGCAATGACGCACTAGGCCAAAATACTCTCAAGCGCACGGCGGATCTCGGGATGGTGAAATGAAAAACCAAGTTGCTCTGCTTTTTTCGGAATGACTCGCTGCCCTGTCAGCAACAATTCGGACAACTCTCCAAGAAGTAATTTGAGTATAAAACCGGGAACAGGCATCAAACAGGGGCGCTTCAACACTTGGGCCAAAACCAGTGAGAATGCTTTATTGGTCACTGGCTGAGGACTAACGGCGTTCACAACCCCTCTTGCTTCGGAATGGTCGAGACAAAAAAGAATTAAACGGACCAAATCGTCACGCGTAATCCAGCTCATCCATTGATTCCCATTTCCGAGCCACCCGCCAACGCCAAGCCGAAAAGGAATGAGCATGAGTTTCAACGCCCCGCCCGATTTGTCTAGTACAAGCCCAATCCGAAGCCGAACCACGCGAACATCAAAGTCTTCCACCCGAATCGCATGGGACTCCCAAACCTTACACGTTTCCGCAAGAAAACCTTCTCCTGCTTTCGCATCTTCGGCTAAGATTTCATTCCCGCGCGGGCCGTAGGAACCTACGGCAGAGGCACTGATCAAAGCTTTGGGTTTGAAAGCGGCGCGCTTGATCGAATTGACAATGACTTGCGCGCCGTGGACACGGCTTTCTAAAATCTTCAGTTTCTGTTTTGCGCTCCAGCGCTTTCGGATGGACTCTCCCGCCAAATGGATCACCGCTTCACAACCATCGATTTCATTCACAATACTAGTGGAATCATCGGGACGCCAGAGGACATAACGAGTGTTTAAATTGGAAGATTTCGAACCAAGGCTGCGGGTCAACACAACAAGCTCCTCTCCGCGTTTCTGGAGCGCTTCGAGGAGTGCCTTCCCGATGAAACCGGTTGCGCCAGTGAGTGCAATTTTCATAAAAGTTAAGCAGGATGTTTGTCCGCTAAAACCATGACGGTTAAAAAAACTGCCAGAAACAATGGAAAGAGCACAACGAGGTAGATGATAAACTTTTCAAACTTAAGGTGCATATAAAAAAGCGCGACCAGCGAGGCTTTAATCATGGCGAGAAAAACAAGAGTCACTACAACTAGTGGTTTTGCCAGGGGCGCATTGGCCGTGATAATTTCAAGAATAGTTAAAATGAGGAGTGACCAAAAAACAGCTGCGTAATTAGGACGCTTATGCACCATCGTTTCTTCCATACCAAATCCTTTCGGATGTACGGGCGAGGCGACGCCTCGCCCCTACCCACTTAGATCAAATAAAGAATCGTGAACAAAATAATCCAAACCAGATCGACAAAGTGCCAATAAAGACCGACAATTTCAACCCCTGCATATTCCTCAGGCGTGAAATATCCTAGAAAACTACGCACGAGTACCACAGTGAGCCAGATGACTCCTGCAAACACGTGTGCTCCGTGAAAACCCGTCAGTGTAAAAAAACAAGAACCGAAAATGCTGCTCGAAATCGTAAACCCATCGTGAATGAGCTCTTGATATTCATGCATTTGAATTCCCAGGAAAATAGAGCCTAAAAGGACCGTGAGAAAAAGTCCGACTTGAAGCCCTTCTTGATACCCCCGCTGAACACTTGCCAAACCCAAAACCAGTGTTGCGCTCGAGCAGATGAGAATAAAAGTGTTAATACCTGTCAGCGGAATATTGAGTACCGTCGACGGAACGGGCCATGTATGAAGATTAGCAAAGCGGAGGACAATGTAAGAGCCGATCAACCCCGTGAAAAACATAATTTCTGAAGCCAGGAATATCCACATTCCAAGTTTGCGCGTATCAATTCCAAGCCGTCCTATGTGTTCTTGTTGGCTCATAGAGAATCTCTAACGAGGCTTATACTTTATCGATCGTCATTAAAAGAAGCAATGTTCCAAGATACATGACGGAAGCACGTAAAACGTACCTTGCTCTCACATTCAAATTGGTGGCTGAAAAAATAATCACCGCTGCAAAACAAATCCCGAGAAGAAAAGAACCAAAAAAATAAGTCGCTCCCGTAAGACCAAACACGGTCGGCATAAGACTAATCGGCATCAAGGCACACATATAAAGAATCATTTGCCTGGCTACAAAACTTCCGTCTTGATCCACCACCGACAGAATCGGTTGATGAACTCTTCTATAATCTTCTCGATACATCCAGGCAATCGAAAGAAAGTGAGGCATTTGCCAAAAAAATATGATCATAAAAAGCAAAAGGGCGTGAAACTCAACTCCCCCGCTTGCTCCCGCCCAACCGATGACAGGGGGTAACGCTCCTGGAATCGCTCCGACAATAGTGGAAAGCGATGTTTTCGCCTTAAGCGGCGTATAAACAAATAGGTAGGACGCCCACGTCAACAATCCAAAAAAAGCGCTCACCCAATTCACAAAGAGAATGAAGGAAAGGAAACCCGCCAAAGATAAGCCCAGACCAAACACCAACGCTTGGCGAGGCTCGAGCTTCCCTGCTGGCAGCGGCCGATTTTGGGTGCGAATCATGTTTTGGTCGACTTCGCGCTCCAAATATTGATTTAAGGCCATCGAACCACTTGCAACAAGCAAGGTTGCGACTAAAGTACTTAACAATCGAAAAACGTTCGTTTCACCAGGTGCTAAATAAAACCCAACGGCGGTGCTCAAAAGTACGAGAGAAACCAAGCGGGGTTTCGTCAGCGCGAGGTAATCCCTCCACGTTGAACCATCGAGACTCATCCCTCTCGGTTTTGAAAGAATAATGCTCCGGCTCATGATGACCATCCTCTGCGGTAAATCCGCAACGCAAAAAACACACTTACAGCCAGTAAAAGCGCACCGAGTGATTGATGAGCAGTAATAAAGAAAACTGCGCCGGTCTCAGGCTGAATCCTTTGGGGCAGCATGAACAGATAAATAAAAGAACCCATCCCCAGTGTCATTTGCAAAAGTGAAATAACCCCGAGCGCCAAAGCAGGCCGAAACAGTCTCGCCTCTCCTTGGAAAGCGCCAAAAACACGCGTCATAATCACAATAGAATTAAATAAAACAAGAAAACCACCAACCACGTGAGAGATTACTACAAGAGAATTTGACGTATGACGGAGAGTCGCTCCTAAAACGAGTTGGGCATAAATCAAAGCAATCATCATGAGTAAGGGCGCCTTTAAGACATCTGTAGGGGCAGGCCTCTGTGCCTGCCCGCTTGTTGAAACGCGAACAATATCGGGCGCCCACAGAGGGGCGCCCCTACCGACGAACCACTCCTGAGACGTAAAAAACGCAATCCCGACTACCAAGGCAAAAAAAGTCTGGGCTAAACAAGCGTGAAAAATGGAAATAGGAGGCGGAAGCAGCATGAGTACGGTCAGCCCTCCCAAAACTCCTTGCACGACCACCGCCCCGAACGCTGTAATTCCAAGCCACCGCACCCAAGGTCTTTTCTCTTGAAAACCAAGCCAAAGGGTTAAAACAAAAGTCATGAACCCAACCAAACTGGCAATCAATCGATGCGTATGTTCATACCTCACCCCGCCTACCATGGGCGGCATCAACTGTCCATAGGAAAGCGGCCAATCCGGAACAGAAAGCCCTGATTTTGTGCTGGTCACAAGACCACCAGCAATCACCAAGAGAAAGGTGACACAGACGAGAAGACGTGTGTACAAGGACAGTAGGGGCAGGCCCCTGTGCCTGCCCGATTCCGATATTGGGCGCCCACAGGGGGGCGCCCCTACAACTGACCCGCCCATCTCATTCCTCATTTTGTGGATAAAAATCCATTTCGCGGCCCGGAACGCTGTACTC
>JACOVU010000131.1 GCA_016177155.1 Candidatus Omnitrophota bacterium
AAAAGGGGACAGACTATAGTCTGTCCCCTTTTTCTGCTGGAAGAAGGACTTGGATCGTAACCGATTCTCTCTTCAGCATGGACGGAGATTTAGCACCCCTAAAAGAATTAGTTGAACTTAAGAGTCGTTACGGGGCGTGCCTCGTGATTGACGAAGCGCACGGGACAGGGGTGTTTGGCGAACAGGGAAGAGGAGTGAGCGAGTATCTCGGTGTTTCAGACGAGATTGACGTTCACATCGGGACACTTTCCAAATCCGTCGGTGCGTTTGGGGGGTTCGTTGTGGGGAAGAGAGAGCTCATTGAATATTTGATCAATCATGCGCGAACTTTTATTTTTGAAACGGCACTCCCCGCAGCCATTTGTGCCGCTGCGGTTCAAGGCCTCGAGTTGATCGAACACAAACCAGAGCTTCGCAAACAACTTTGGGAGAATGTAAAAAGATTAAGAGCGGGTCTTCAAGAGGCCGGAACGTATCTTTTGGAATCCGAATCTCCTATTATCCCCGTCATGTTTGGAGAAGAAAAGAAGGCTTTGGACGCTGCCAAGTTCCTTTTTGAGAGAGACTTTCTCGTCCCAGCGGTTCGTTACCCAACTGTGCCGAAAGGCAAAGCGCGTCTTCGCGTGACGGTTTCATCCATTCATTCAGAAGCAGAAATCAACTCGTTGATTCAAGCAATGGCCCGTTACGGCCGATGAATTCAAGCGAGAAGGGAGGCGTTATGAGTCCCGTTAGAATTCTAACCTTTCAGCTTGACCCTGTTTTTATTTCGTATATTCTAGGAAATGTTGTGTTGGTGATAACGTTAAAAATGGAGGAATTCTAACGGGATGAGTCCCATCCGAGCTTTGTTCTTGTCCGTTTGTTTCCTTTTCCTTTGTGCTTTAAGTGCTTGTAAAACCACTGAATCTCAGATTCGAGCAATGTCTCCTGAACTCAGGGAGCAAATGATTGCCATGGAGAAATCGTCTCCATCTGAGGCGGTGCGCGCTCCCGAGAAGGCAAATAAACTTCAATGGTTTCTCCTCACCGCAGTTATTCTTGGGACTGTGGTAATGGTCTTTGCTTCCGACCGTGCTCCCCAAAAGAAGGAAGCTGCCGTTCGAAAGAGAGCAAGCTCGAAACGCCGCAGGAGAAAGTAATCCCATCACCTCCATTCCTCGACGCAAGGCGTCGAGAATTCGTGGAATTCAAAAACATGCTCAAAACTAAGTGCTGAGCATGTTTTTGTAATAGAGGTGATGGGATAAGCCTCTTTCTTTCTGTCCCCGAAATGATTATAATGTGGGACCTTTGACTGTCCCATGACCGTTGCCGTCCGAAAAGCAAAAGCAAAAAAGGTTTCACCGTTGCAGCCAGACCTCCTCGCCCAGTGGGATAAAGAGTGGATTTGGCATCCATTTACTCAAATGAGTGAGTGGACAAAAGATGATATCCTGATCATCAAATCCGGCAAAGGGAGTTATCTTCAGGATGTTCAAGGTCGAACGTATCTCGATGGCGTATCCTCGCTTTGGTGTAATGTTCATGGCCACCATATTCCAGAATTAGATCGAGCGGTTAAAAGGCAATTAAGCTCGATTGCTCATTCTACTTTTTTGGGGCTTTCCAATATTCCTGCAATCGAGCTTGCCAAAAAGTTGATCGAAATTGTCCCGCGCGGTCTGAAGCGGGTTTTCTATTCTGATTCTGGTTCTGAATCCGTCGAGATCGCCTTAAAGATGGCGTACCAATATTGGCAGCACAAAGGTGAAAAAGGGCGCACCAAATTTATTCGGCTCGCGAACGCGTATCATGGTGATACGATTGGTTCGGTGAGCGTTGGCGGAATTGATCTTTTTCATGAAGTGTACCGACCGCTTCTTTTCGAAACCTTTCAAGCTCCCGCTCCTTACCGTTACCGGGATTCCTTTGAAGGCAGTGAAGAAGAATATGCCGATTTTTGTGCCAAACGGCTTGAAGAGGTGATTCGCAAGCATCACAGTGAAACTTGCGCTCTGATTATTGAACCCCTGATGCAGGGAGCGGCCGGGATGATCAACCAGCCTCGCGGGTATATTTCACGTGCGCGCTCACTCGCAAAAGAGTATAATATTTTTCTTATTTTTGATGAGGTGGCGACGGGATTTGGCAGAACGGGGCGCATGTTTGCCTCAGCACATGAAGCGGTCACCCCCGATATCTTATGTGTTGCCAAGGGGTTAAGTGCAGGATACCTACCGCTTGCCGCAACGATTACGACCGAGGAAGTCTACGAGGCATTTCTCGGCCGTTATGAAGAGTTGAAAACATTTTTTCACGGCCATACCTATACGGCTAATCCGCTTGCTTGCGCCGTTTCCATCGCCAATCTTGAGTTCTTTGAAAAGAAAAAAGTTCTCGAAAGGCTCGCGCCCAAAATCGATTTTCTCACGAACGGACTCAAATCCTTTTGGAATTTGGAACACGTTGGCGATATCCGCCAAGTCGGTTTTATGGTAGGCATTGAGCTCGTTCGAAATAAAGCGACAAAAGAACCTTACGAGCTCAAAGAAAAAATTGGGATTCGTGTGATTCAAGAGGCCAGACGCAAAGGGGTCATTATCCGTCCCTTGGGGAATGTGATTGTGCTCATGCCTCCACTTGCGATCGAGGCGAAAGATCTAAAAAAATTGACCGACGTGGTGTATCAATCTATTAAAAAAGTGACAGAAAAGAATTAACATGGCCAAAGGCGTTTTCATTACTGGAACTGACACAGGCGTTGGGAAAACCATCATTTCCGCAGGACTTGCGCTCGCGTTAAGAAAGCGGGGAATCCGCGTCGGGGTGATGAAGCCGATTGCGACAGGCTGTATAGGCGATGGCCGCCTCGTGAGCACGGATGCCGTCTATCTCTTCGAAGCCGCTGAAAACGAATATGCACCTCTCACAAGCCCTATCCGTTTTCGAAATCCCGTCGCCCCCAGCATCGCAAGCGTTTATGAACAAAAAGAAATCGATCTCAATCAAATCCGAAAAGCTTACCTGAAACTCCAGAAACTTTATGATTTTATCATTGTAGAAGGCATCGGCGGGATTTTAGTACCGATCAAAAAGAACTTCCTCGTTGCGAACTTAATTCGTGAAATGGGGCTTCCTATTATTATTGTCTCGCATGTTAGCCTCGGGGCGATCAACCATACGCTACTTACGGTCGATTCTGCCCTTATTCGAGGGTTCCCGATTAAGGGAATTATTTTTAACCGAGCTCCGCTCGTTAATTATTCTTTAGCGGAACTTACAAATCCTCGCGTGATTCATGAACTCACAGGGATTCCCGTGCTCGGTTCTCTCCCGGAAATGGAGGACGTCGACGTCGATCGTTGCCGCTACGGGAATTTGAAAGTCATTTTTGAAGAGCGGATTAATGTGGACGCGGTTTTAAAATGACGTACTTCGTACCGCGTACTTAGTACTTCGTGTTCGAGGTACGAAGTACGAATGACGAAGTACGGGTATTCGAATCTTGGAGAATTATGAAACAAACACACAAGAGAATACTCGTCGCCATGTCAGGCGGTGTAGACAGCTCCGTTGCCGCTTATCTTTTGAAAAAGGACGGGTTTGAAGTGGGCGGTGCAACCATTCGGACCTGGGCGAGCGGGGACTGCGCCGAGAAAAACACCAAGGCGTGCTGCGGCGTGATCGGTGTTGAAGATGCACGGAGCGTGGCTTGGAAGCTTGGAATCCCGCACTACGTGTTTAATTTTGAGAGCGAGTTTAAAACCCACGTCGTGGATTATTTTTCAAGCGAGTATTTGAAAGGCCGAACCCCCAATCCCTGCATTGCGTGCAATCAGCATATTAAGTTTTCTCTATTTCTCAAACGTGCACGCCAGTTGGGTTATGACGCGATCGCAACCGGTCATTATGCCCAAGTCGCGTTTGATGAATCTTCGAGCCATCATTTCATTCGGGAAGGAAAAGATCCCACGAAGGATCAATCGTACGTGCTATTTCCGCTTCCCGAAGAGGTTTTAGAAAATCTCTACCTGCCGATCGGAGGATATTCGAAGATGGAGATTCGCGCACTCGCGCGCGCACTTGATCTTCGCGTGGCAGACAAACCCGATTCTCAGGAAATTTGTTTTATTCCGAGCAATGACTATGGTGCGTTCCTCGAGCGTGAAGTAGGGGTGCATCGCGACGCGTCCCTACCTGAAAAGCCCGGGTTGATTCGGGATCGGTTCGGAAATGTATTGGGCGAGCACCCAGGTTATTACCATTACACGATTGGCCAGCGGAAAGGTTTGAAGATTCCTTTTAAGCACGCGCTTTACGTCGTTGATATTATCCCTTCTCAAAATACCGTGGTGGTTGGCACAAAGAAGGAAGTTGCGAGTCGCCTGTGCCGCGTGGAACGAATTAATTGGTTTGCCTCTTTGAACGGTACAAAATCGCTACGTGTCCAAGCGAAAATCCGCTCAAGACACTCTAAAGCATGGGCGACTCTTGAACGAATCGTTGAAGGGGAAGCCACCATTCTTTTTGACGAGCCGCAGGAAGCCGTCACGCCTGGACAGGGGTGCGTCTTTTATGAGGGCGACCGCATCTTGGGCGGCGGGTGGATTGCTACGAATGTAGGGGCGCCCCTCTGTGGGCGCCCTGTGCATGTTATTGATCAAGGATGACGGGCGGGCACGGAGACCCGCCCCTACAGATAATGACGAACCATAAATTAGGTCGATTGAAAGACATTATTCAAAGTTACGAGAGCGTGCTGGTTGCATTCTCAGGCGGTGTAGATTCGACGTTCGTTCTTAAGGTCGCACGGGATGTTTTAGGCCGAGATTTAGCAAAGGCCGCAACAGCCTCAAGCCCTTCTGTCCCGCGCAGAGAAATTGAAGCGGCCAAAGAACTTGTACAAAGGATGGACGTGGAGCATCGCATGATTCATACTCACGAACTTGAGAATCAGAATTACAAGACGAATCCTCTCGACCGCTGCTACTTTTGTAAGTCCGAGCTTTACGAAACGCTTTTTCCGATCGCTGAGGAGTGGAATTTAAAAACCATTGTGAACGGTACGAATCTGGACGACCTCGGTGATTTCAGACCGGGACTCAAAGCGGCAGACGAACACGGAATTAGAAGTCCATTGGTGGAGGCCGAGCTTACGAAATCCGAAATTCGGGGACTTGCTCGCGCGCTAGGACTTCCCATTTGGGACAAGCCCGCCTCTCCTTGTCTTTCAAGCCGTTTTCCTTATGGGGATGAAATTACGTCTGAAAAGCTCAAACAGGTTGAAAACGGAGAAAATTTTCTGAAAGATCTTGGCTTTCAAGTGATGCGCCTCAGGCATTTCGGCGAGAAAGCCAGAGTCGAGCTCGGGCGCGAAGAATTTGTTCGTGTGATGGACGTCGCTCTCAGGAATCAAATTACCGATTTCATCCGCTCGCTCGGGTTTAAAACCGTTGTTTTTGAACCGTATCAGAGTGGAATCTTAAATGAGGAAGTGAAGGCAAGTCGTGA
>JACOVU010000132.1 GCA_016177155.1 Candidatus Omnitrophota bacterium
GCCAATGCTCGTAAGAAAAGGGGGACAGACTATAGTCTGTCCCCCTTTTCTTGAGAAGCATGTTTTTGAAACGCTTCGCGTTTTTCCCCTGCGGGGACGATTGGAGGTGGTGGGATGATCCCCAAACTTTCTTCACGGACTGCGATTGCTCGGTGGGCTCGTAACTTAAGACGCCAAGGGAGGCAAATCGTGTTTACGAACGGTTGTTTTGACCTCCTACATGCAGGCCATGTTATGTATTTAGAGCAAGCTAAAAAATTTGGGGATATTCTTATTGTGGGGCTTAATTCGGATCGTTCCACCCGAAAACTCAAAGGACGTGGCAGACCCATCAATTCTGAACAAGATCGTGCGCGTGTATTGGGAGCGCTTTCCTGTGTGGATCGAGTCACAGTTTTTCCTGAAGAAACGCCGCTCAATTTAATTAAACTCATTCGTCCACATGTTTTAGTGAAAGGAGCAGATTGGCCGCTTTCCTCGATCGCAGGTTATCCTGAGATTTTGAGCTGGAGCGGGCGAGTGAAACGCATCAAACTTCTCAAAGGCCGCTCGACAACAGCAATAATCAAAAAAGCGCGTGCTCATAAATTATTATGAGATTATGAAGAAAAAAGCCCTTCGGTTAATAGATGCCAATTTCAATCGATTAAAGGAAGGGCTTCGTGTGTGTGAAGACATTTTACGCTTTGTTTATGATGACCACGCTTTAACGCGCTCGTTTAAAGAACTTCGTCATCAGGCGTCTCAAATTTTACTTCGCTTCCCCATACCATACGGAACGTTAATTAAACTCCGTGATTCGAAACAGGATGTCGGAAAGAAGGGGGTTATTTCCGACAAACGAAAACCCAAATGGAGTGATTTATTTATTAGCAATGCGAAGCGTGCCGAAGAGAGTCTCAGGGTATTAGAAGAAACGTCCAAGGTGGTTGCTCCAGATAACGCTCGTGAATTTCAAGCGTTGAGATTTAAGTTATATGAACTGGAAAAAAGAGCGCTTAAGAAGTGCTAGGCTCTATGCCATTACGGATCTGAAAACAGAAGATCCACTTGCTTTGAAGCAAATTTCGGACGCACTTCAAGGGGGCGTTGACATTATTCAGCTTCGCTCGAAGACACTTTCTGATCAAGCGCTTCTCAGGCTGGGGAAAAAGATTCGGCTCATGACACATCAGCTCAAAAAACTCTTGATTGTCAATGACCGACCCGATTTGATGTTGGCGCTGGACGCAGATGGAGTTCATTTGGGTCAAGAAGATCTTCCAATTACTTTTGTGAGAAAGTTAATTCGAGATAAAAACAAGATCATTGGGAAATCGACCCATAGTTTGAAACAAGCACTTCAAGCCCAGCGAGAAGGCGCAGATTATGTTGGTCTCGGCCCGATTTTTGGAACGCCGACGAAACCTACTTATTCACCGATTGGCGTAGAAGTCATTAGGACGGTGGTAAAACGAATACGGATTCCAGTCGTGTGTATTGGAGGAATTGATGAAACAAACGCACGAAAGGTGATCAAGCAAGGCGCGGAGCGCATCGCAGTTGTGCGGGCTATTTTTGCTTCTGAAGATGCTTTTCGCGCAGCACACCAGTTACGGCAATTGATTGAATCATGACGAATCCTTCACAATATCCGTTAATGGTAGTTGGAACAGTGGCAATCGATTCAGTGGAAACCCCTTTCGGCAAAAGGGATCGTGTGTTTGGAGGTTCGGCATCTTACTTTTCGTACGCCGCAAGTTTCTTTAGTCCCGTTGAATTAATCGCTGTAGTCGGAGAGGATTTTCCGGCGGAATACCGAAAAATACTTGAAGAGCGGCCGATCGGACTTGAGCATTTAACGGTTTGCCCGGGCAAAACATTTTACTGGAAAGGAAAGTATGAGTCCGATCTCAACACCGCACATACTTTAGATACCCAGCTCAATGTGTTGCTTGAGTTTAAGCCGAAACTCCAAGCGAACCGTGAGCCTGAATATCTTTTTCTCGCCAATATCGACCCCACTCTGCAATTGGAAGTTTTAAACCAAGTCAAGCGCCCGAAATGTAAATTTGTAGCTTGCGACACGATGAATTTTTGGATTGAAGGAAAGCCTGGCGAGCTTGCCAAAGTGTTGAAACGAGTCGACATGGTTGTTGTTAATGACGGGGAAGCGCGGCTTTTGGCAAAAGAGGCAAATTTAATTAAAGCGGGACGAAAAATTCAAAACTTAGGACCGGGAACGGTGATTATTAAGAAGGGAGAACATGGGGCGCTTCTTTTCCATGAAGAGCGATTTTTTTCTCTCCCCGCCTATCCTTTAGAGGACGTTTTTGATCCCACCGGAGCGGGGGATACATTTGCGGGTGGGGTTATGGGATACCTTACCAAAACAGGAGACCTCGACTTCGATCATTTCAAACAAGCGCTTGCCCATGGGGCAATTGTCGCTTCATTTACGGTCGAAAATTTTGGGCTCGATCGGTTGCGCACGCTCAGGAACAGCGAAATTGAAGAACGCCTCAATCATTTTAAGGAGCTTTGTCATTTCTAATTTGCGGCCATCACTTACAATTAAACATATATTGGTAGTGATGACTGCCCCGAAACTTTTCATTTAGTTTTACTTCTTTCTATTTAAGGGTAGTTTAGGGGCGGCCATAGTATAATGGCAGTACATGAGCTTCCCAAGCTCTTGGCGCGGGTTCGATTCCCGCTGGCCGCTCATCTACCTTTGAATAGACCCATGGGACTATTCAATTGAAGATGGTGGCACTGTCATGACTTCCGATAAATAAACCCAATGATTTATTAATCTGTAAGTCATGGCTGGCCGCTGAACTTCCTTAACATAGATCAAAAGAATCATTAATGAAAAGTTCAGGGCCTGTACTGACAACAAATTAATAATACCAAAAGTTCATTAATGGGTAGTCAGTGCTGGCCGCTCGATACTCATCATCATTAAAATAACCCAAGTGGTTGTTAATTAAAGATGAGTATCGCCCCAGGACGGCCAAAGGCCGGACGTGGGGCTACCTATGGTTTTAAAGCAAGTGCTGGCCACTCGTTCGACGCTTCCCTTAAATTTTCACCTACCTTTTTTAATATATAACGTTATAATAACGCACTTATGACAGTTGCTGGTACACAGTTAGGCAAAATTTGGTATCTACAAAAAGTGGACCTCTTTAA
>JACOVU010000125.1 GCA_016177155.1 Candidatus Omnitrophota bacterium
ACTTGGCACATATAAACAACGGCTTTGTCTTCGGCAGAACCCGTGAAATGGTGTCCCTTTGGTTTCGACTGGACTGCCTCACGAATCAACCGGATGAGCTCGGTTTTCGGTCTTCCTTCGCGGAGTGGTGTTCTCAAATCGAAAGCCCCTTCCCCATGAAGACAAAAACGAAGCGTTCCATCTGCGCGAAGGCGGATTCGGTTGCAATCGGAACAAAATGAATGAGAAATAGAACTGATAAAGCCAATCTTCCCGATCCCGCTTGGAAGCCGATAAATTTCCGCTACATCGCCTGGAAGGTGCGGCTCTGGAATTAGATCCGTCCGTCGGCGGATCTGGTCCTTCACCCAATTATTTGAAACATAATGTTGATTTCCTACGAACAAACAATTCCGAGTAGGCATCAGTTCAATGAAACGAACCTCCACAGGATGTGACATAGCAAAGCGAACGAAATCTTCGATCTCATCGTCATTGATCTCTTTCATCACCACCGCGTTGACTTTGATCGGATGGAATCCGACGTGAACCGCCTTTTCGATTCCTGCCAACACTGCTTCGTATTCGTCAAGACCCGTAATCCGCTTGAATTTCGCGGGATTAAATGTATCTAAACTGATATTGATTCTTTTAAGCCCTGCTTGGAAAAGTGCCTCTGCTTGAGATGCTAAGAACACGCCATTGGTAGAAAGCGACAAGTCTTTAAGCTCTGGAAACTGGCTTAAGCCTTTGACCAGATAAGGAAGGTTTCCCCGTACGAGCGGTTCTCCACCAGTAAGACGGATTTTGTCAATTCCCAATTCCACGAAACAATCCGCAAGAAAGAGGATTTCCTCATAAGTCAAAATTTCTCCTCGACAACTTAAAGGAAAACCGCCCGGCGGGATGCAATAGCGGCAACGTAAATTACATCGATCGGTAAGAGAAATCCTCAGGTAGCTAATCCGACGGCCAAATGAATCTACAAGACAGTTTTCATCCACTTCCTTTTTCTCCTTTCCAATTTCCCCAGCACTGATTTTGTACTTGATTGGACCCACAAAATTAGTGCTGGGTTCGGGAGGCCAATACCGTTTCCAGTAAGGCCCTTACGTTTTAGATTCCATAGTAGGGGCGGGGTCACCCCGCTTCCTACATTAGGTATCTAAAATCGGAGACATACTTTTAATTGCCGTCTTTCGGATTTTTCGTAATATCTGAAATCGTTTTCTTAAACTCTTTAATCCCCTGCCCCAATCCTCTTGCGATTTCTGGTATTCTCTTAGCACCAAACAAAAGTAGCACCACAAGGAAAATGAGCAGGAGTTCCATCGGTCCTGGCATGTGCATCATGTGTTAACCTCTCTATCCAACTTTGGGGAGGAGGATACAAAACTTGAGGAAAACCGTCAGTGACGGGTATCACACTCCACACCAGATAAAAAGATAAAATGGGTCTGAAACCCCATTTGGGTCCAGACCCATTTTGTTATTCTCTAAGTGTATTAAAGTGCGACCTGGACACCACCCAAAACTTGATTATCGCCGAGAGAGTCCTGCCCTTCTTTGAAGACATAGTTCAACTGGAACTTAGCATGGTAGCTATCAAGGAAATAATTGAGACCAAACGTCAGTTCCCGAGCTTTATCAAAAGAGGCTCTCTCATTCGGTTCGTAAACATCATATTTAATCACCCCTTGAAGCAGCTTAGGAATCACATAGTAACCCGCTTGACCGTACCAACCCCAAACCGGTGCCGCAGCAGTTTGTCCCCACGCAACTTCGCTCTTTAAGGAATACCGGTCATATTCCCATCTGGCTTCAAATCCGTAGCGGCTCTTTTCCGGCTGTGCGGTGGATATACTGTCGGCCGAATGATTGTAATATTGGCTATATCCAAGTTCGAGATTCTTGAAAATTTCATTTTCAATCTCTTTCAAACGGAAAGGTCGGCCGACAATTCTCCAGGCAAAATCCTTTTTGTCGTTGATATCAAGGTTGTTCTGCTCTTGACCGTTAAAAACTCCAAATTGGTACATGGCAAAATCCCAATCTCCTGTGAGCATGACACCAACGTCTCGGTGGTCTCCAAAAGTTCTGGTGATGAACGCACGCTCCAGCGTATCAAGTTTTGCAGAAGATCGAAGACCCTCTTCGGTTACGGGAATTTTAAACTGTCCAATGTCCAGCTTGTGCTTCGGAATATACCCCAGCGTGAGGTAAGCATCTTGGAGAACACTCCTTCGTGTATTATCTTCTCTAACCTGCACAGGATCGATCATAATCGTCCAATTTAATTTGTTTACAATTTCTCCGGCAAATTTAAGTTCTGTACGACGAATTCTAGCCGTATCGTCAAATTTACTGCCGTGGGAATACCATCCTTGGAACAGTCCGCCAACGGTAAGCTTCCCATATCCCACATCCACTTTTTTATCCATCTCAGCTTTTGTCGGAAGATAAACCGCCTCTGTGGGTTTCTTTTCCGTGATCACGGACTTCAGGACTTGAATTTGAGAAGCTTGCTCGGTAATCACGGAAGCTTGTTCGGTAATAACGGTCTGCTGACTTGAAACCGTCCTTTCAAGACCCCCGACTTTCTCTTCTAATTTTGCCATCCGCGCACTCAGGTCTGACGGACCTTCGACAACGCAGAACGCACAGGGGACCGACAAAAATAAAACAAAGAAAAGTGAGAACAATATTCTTCTGACCATTTGATGCCTCCTTGACTTTGACAAGTTCTGGTTATTCAGATATGTGCGAGACGGCTTCAAAGCAACACTCACGTTCTAAGAAGTTTGTGAGACTCATCGCAACTTTTTGATAGAAGATAGACCGTTTTTGTTTTTTCAGGTTGCTCAAAAAATGGAAAATCCACTGAGCAAGATGATTCTTGATGAAGTGCACGGCAGCGTCAACCTTTTCTTTTCGATACAACCTTCCTGCAAATTCCAGTTCACAAGCTACATGGTCCGGAAGGTCATGGAATTTAGGATCTAGTTCAAAACCAGCTTCATCACGATAGGTTTTCTCAACTGCTCTAGCC
>JACOVU010000130.1 GCA_016177155.1 Candidatus Omnitrophota bacterium
AGGGGCGTATTGCAATACGCCCCTACGGAAATTTTCATTTTACATTTTTTATTTTTCGTTGTTTAATTGTCTATCATTTTGTGGAAAGGAACTAAGGCCATGAGAAGAACCATCACGATGGTTTTGTTTTTGTGCTCGGTCCTGAGTGTGTCGAATGCGCTCGGCGCACAAGAGCTATTATGGGAGGAATTATACGACCGCGCGGGTAAATTGATTGGCGAGGGCAGATGGAACGAAGGGATTGAAGTAAGCAGGCAAGCGTTGAGCCTTGCAGAACGCAACTTTGGGCCCAAACACCCTGCGGTCGCGCGGTCGTTGAATGTGCTGGCGCATTATTATCAATTGCAGGGAAAATTGACTCAGGCAGAATCTCTTGCCAAGCAGGCGCTTAAGATTGCGGGAGACGATCCGAACGTTTTAAATAATTTAGCGATTATTTACACGGAAGAAGGAAAATTTGATGCCGCAGAAGAAACGGCACGACGAGCGATTCAATTCAGTAAAAGTGCTTATGGTTCAAGCGATCCACGGGTGGCAGAAAGTTTGAGCACGCTCGCAGGAGTTTATCGCACCCAAGGGAAATATTACCAAGCTGAGCCACTTTATGAAGAGGCTTTGGAACTTTGGAAGGAACAACTTGGTGAGCATCATTCAAACGTGATCCTAGCTTATGGAAATTTAGGGTCGGTCTATGGAGCTTTGGGAAAATATGATGAGGCGGAGGCGTTGCTTAAAAAGGTTTTGTCGGCTCACGAATCAACGCTTCCTCACGACCACCCTCTCTATGCCGTCACCTTAAGGGAGCTTGGCAAGTTCTATCTCCGTGAAGGGGATTACGTACGCGCAGAATCTTTTTTAAAGCAAGCTCTTGATATCCAAGAAAAAGTTTTGGGCGGTGATCATCCTGAAGTAGCATCCACCTTGGGGCGTCTTGGAAGAGTTTATCGGCTTCAAGGGAAATTTAAAGATGCCGAGTCGTTTTACAAACGTTCACTAAAAATCTTCGAGGGCGTTCATGGTTCAGGCAATCCTTATGTTGAGGATATGAAAAAGGAAATCGAAGTTTTAAACGAAGAAATGTCTAAACTGCCTGCGGAGCGTTCCTTAGAAACATAAGAAATACTACATTTTTTTGTCGTTCGGCCGATAACAAAATCGAAAGCCAAAAGAGTTTAAAATTGGCAAAAATTCTTGACACGAGGTTATTTTTAAGGGAAAATACCTCTTAAATCTAAGGCGAACTAGCAACTTTGAAGGGAGAGTGAGATTTGGGAAGAGGGTTCACCAAAAAGAGCGCTCTCAGGACGTACCTTCCGGTCGTATTATGTGGTGTTTTTGTCTTCCTGTTTTCCAATTTGGTTTCTGGCCGAGTTGCCATAGCCCAAGAAACTCCCCTCGCCGTGGTAGATGCAGTTTATGTTTTTGCTTATGATCAAGATAAGCCCTCTGAGATCCAGCCGCTTTACATTGGTGACGCAGTGCCCTCAACCGCGATCATTTATTTGCCGGAAGCTTCCTGCCGATTGAGCCTCCAAAGTGCTGAGCAAGGGGAAGAAATCAAGTTTGAAGCACCTGGTTTTTATGACACGAGCGGAAAGCCATTAGATTTGCCGGAAGAGGTGCGCGCTCGGATTGTTGAGCTCGTCGACACTCACGTTAAGACCAAACCCGAAGCAGAAAAACTAAAGCGGGACGCCCGGACAGAGACCCTCGGTTTAGCGGTCGATGATCCGCAACGAGTTCCAAGCCCTTCCACATGAGGTTAAAAACCATGCAGGCCATCGATGGATTCTCAAAAGAGATCAAGTCTATGGGAAAAATAGTTTTCGTTGGAATTTGGATTCTTTCTCTCTTTTCCCGAATGGCCTTTGCAGATGAGCTCATCAGTCCTCGTGTCCAAACGGTGGCTCCGAAGCCGTTCTTTGATTCGGCAGTAGAGGAGGGCGGTATCTACTTCGGCCCCAATAAAGAGTGGTGGATTAGGCCAGGGTTTGAGTTCAAGACAGCCTTCGATTCAAATGTGAACCGCGAGCCGGGCGGGAAAACGGATTCAGACGTGATTCTTAGCTTTATTCCGTCGGTCGAATTGAGCCGGAAAGGAACTTACTTTGGCGTCGAATCCAATTATAAGATGAGTTATGAGCAGTTTCTGAGGGACGCAGATCAAAGTGCATTTAACCATCAGTTCCGGGAGTGGGCCTACTTCACAGGTGAGAAACTGACCATCAAAGTGGGGGAAGAGTTTGGTTGGACGAGAACCTACGCGACAAGTGAACAGAACGAACGACGGGCTTTTGTCTACAATTACGTTTTCCCCGAAGTGATTTATAAAATTACTCCTAAGACGAGCATCTCGGCCCTCTACGGAAATTATGTCCTGAATTACCGCGACAGCATTTTGAGGGATTCGAGTTATGTCACGAATGATATTGGCGGGCGGCTGTATTATCATACGACGCCGCGGCTTGATCTTTACCTCCAAGGATCTGCAAAACTCGTGAGTTATTATCGATCGGACCTTTTGGATTCCAAGGGGTTTGGCATCTATGTGGGTTCCCTCGGTCATCTGACCGAAAAAACCGTCTTAAATCTTCAAACCGGTTTTCAGGGTCGTGTCTACGACAATTCTACAATCAATTCCTATAACAATTGGGCGGGCGAGGCTGTGCTTCAATACAGTCTAACCGCTAAGACAGATCTCAAACTTGAGGCAAAACGGGGCATTGAAGAATCGGTCTATCAAAATGCGGGGTGGTACGGTGTCCACCGGTTCGGTTTCGGCATTGATTATCAAATGGCTTATAAAACGAAATTGGAAACAAAGGTGGCTTACCAAAATAACCGTTATCCCAGAGAAACCACTGAGGGAATTGTTACGAAAAAACGAAGGGATCACTTGGTCATAGCGGATGCTAAGTTGACATGGACGCCCTACCATTTTATTCAGGTGGCGATTGGTTATGTTTTCCAGGTTCGGCAGTCTAATTTTGAGAAGTTCTTCAACTATGTGGATCATGTTGCTGAAGCATCCTCGACGCTCAAGTTTTAACCCAACGTAAAGAGATGGGTTTTGTCCGCTCCTCGTTTTTCATTCTTGGGCTTCCTCTCTTAATTTTTTATCTAACCGGAATTCTGTTTTCACCGCTTAGTCCCGCAGAATCGGCAAAGGGAACGGGTTTCTTTCAACTTCAACCGGGGGATCGTTTGGAAATTGAAGTTTATCGTGAAGAAGATCTCTCTGGAGTTTACGAAATTGATCCGTCTGGAAGCTTGACTTTCCCTCTTGTTGGAAAGATGAAGGTGGCGGGTCTGCGGGTTAATGAATTGCTCGAGCGGCTCAATTGGAATCTCAGAAAGTATTTGGTCGATCCTCAAGTAAGCATTTCCAGAGCCGAGGGCACGATTAAGTCAATTTCGGTGTTGGGTCAGGTCAAAAAGCCGGGAGCTTTTGATTATGCCCCTGGACTCACGGTCATGAGGGTTGTTTCACAAGCCGGTGGATTTGAGCGTGGAGCCAATAAACGGAAAATCAGGGTGGTAAGAATGGTAAATGGAGAAAAAAAATCCATTGTTGTGAACGGTTCCGCGATCATCAATGGCGAGGAAGAAGATCCTGCTGTCGAGCCCGGAGATATGATCTTTGTTTCGGAAGCTATTTTTTGAGGCGATATGATTCCACCCAGCCAGAATTTAAATTTTGATCAGCCACCCGCCAAAAGCGAAGACGTGGACTGGGAAGCAGCTTGGCAAAGCCTTTACCGGCATCGATGGCTCATTTTAACCCTAACTGGCGTTGCGTTTTGTTCGTCAACGCTGTTGACCGCCTTGCTTCCGAATCTTTATACGGCTCAGGCCAGCATTTTGGTGGAGCGTGTCAACGAGACCCCGCTTCACTTTAAAGAAATCCTTTTTCCGATAGGGGAGCAGGGCGCGGGTTATTATGAGACTAAAGTGGCTTTACTGAAAAGCCGGCCCATCTTGGGACAAACGATCAATCGGCTGAATCTTATTGAACATTATCATAAAAGGGACCACCGTGTGAAAGATATGCAGGATGCGGTGAAGGTTCTGCAGAAAAATGTTCATGCCAATGTGCTTGGGCGAACCCAGATTATTAAAGTTGCAGTTAAGGATACGGATCCCAAAATGGCGGCCGACATTGCAAATACCCTCTCTGAGAATTTTGTGCGAGAGGCATGGCGTGAGCGTTTCTTTATCTCGGACCAGCTTTTAAAATGGTTTCCGGATGAAGCGGGGACTTTGCAAAAGAACAGTCCGATCCAGCAATTGCGGACATTGCATACAGATGAACTCGTTACTTCGCTTCCAAGCGTTATGCAGGACCCGGTGCTGAATGGCATCAAGCAAGACCGTATGAAAGTCGACGCCGAAATTCGAGAGTTTTCAAGGCGGTACACGGAAGAGCATCCCAAGATGAAAGAGCTTCGTGCGCGGGCGAATTATCTCGAAAGCGAAATCAAAGCCCAAATTGAAAAAATCATCGGCGGGCTCAAGGCCGGTCTTGCCGGCCAGTTTGGTGTTAATAACATTAAAATTGTTGAGAACGCGACCGCCCCTACGACACCTTCCAGCCCTAAACGTCTCAGGATCATATTAAGTTGCACCGTTTTGATTTTAGCTCTCAGCGCATGGCTTGCTATTTTTTTAGAATACCTCAATCATCACGTTCGAACTGAAGAAGATGTGAAACGACTAGGTCTCTCTTTTTTGGGGTATCTTCCCCGCGTGACCGGTCTTGAGACAGCGTCGAACGGTAAGAGTCTTTCTGAAGTTGTGGATTCGGAAGCAAGGCTTGCCGACGACGTTATGAATATCCGAACTGCTCTCCTTTTTTCTATGCCCGCGGAACGCGGGAAACTTATCATGTGTACCAGTTCTGTTCCAGGCGAAGGAAAGACCACGATTGCTGGGCTACTTGGAATTTCTTTGGCGGAGTCAGGATTCCGAGTGCTTCTTGTTGATGCAGATATGCGGAATTCTTCTCTTCACAAAATGTTTAAGCTTGAAAATCAAGAAGGGCTCAGCGCCTGCCTTGCGGGTACGCTTCAAGTTAAAGATGCAATTCAGGTCCTGGATCAATATCCTTCTCTTCATGTACTGCCCGCCGGAAAAAGGCCGCCCAACCCTGCAGTTCTATTGGGTTCTTTAACGATGGGTAAGCTGATCGAAGAAGTTGCCGGCGAATACGATAAAATTATTTTTGATGTGCCTCCAATTCTCCATATTGCCGATGCATTTATTTTAGCGGAAAGGATGCACGGTGCTGTTTTGGTTTTTGAAGCGGGCAAGGTGCATCAGACGATTGGAAAAAAACTTATCGAAAAAGTAAGCGCTGTGCATGGTATTCTGATCGGAGCTATCATCAACCGTGCTGATTTTCAAAACCTCGATTATCAAGTGTACCAGCATTATCATCAGTATCAAAAGTACTATCACAGCACGGTTGGAAACGCCAACTGAGACACCAGGTTCAGACAGCCGCTAACTTGATGACTTTTCGTGAAACTTTATGGACGTGGTTCGCAAGACAGAAGCGCAGTATTCATGGAGTTCCCAACTTGGTGGCGCGGTTTCGTGGTGGATCGTTCTTTCGATTCTTATTTATTCTAGTCTTTCTACCGGTGCTGCCAGACCATTTCCTCTCTTTTTGACCCGCCTTTTGATCATTGCTGGAATTTTTTTCCAAACCCTATTCCTTTTTTCAAAGAAAAATTACTTTTCCAGGTTTCCTTCTTTTCTTATAGTCCCGTCCGCTCTTTTTATTGTCTTTCTTATGGTGCCGGCTCTTCAATTCTTTTGTGGCCCAGGCATGATTCAAACCGGTTTTGGAACCGTCAACGTGTACGCCACCTTTTCTTCCTTGAGCCAGCTTATTTTTTCTTTTTTCTTTTTTGTTTTATGCGTTCAGTTCGCCGCTCGCGAACAGAGTACGGAGAAATTTATTTTCTCGATATCTATCCTTGTTTTTGGCATCACGCTGTGGGGAATTGCGGAAAGATTTCTGGGAAGAGCGCTTTTTAGAGTGGCCAATCTCCAACAGGATAGCTTTGGGCCGTTCGTGAACCCGAATCATTACAGCGCGTTTATTGCACTTACCCTGCCGCTAGTTTGGGGCAAGCTGATGTCATTGCGTGGTGAAGTTAAAGAGATCCCCCGCAAGTTTCATCCCTTCATGTTTGGAAAAGCCGCGCTTAGACTTTTGGATTCGGGCAGCTTCTTTTTTATTTTCCTTACGGCCCTCGCTATTACAGGTTGTTTTTTATCGGGTTCTCGAGCAGGTGCTTTACTTATTGTGATCTCGCTGGCTTTTCAGGGGATGCTATTCGGCGGCCGGCGAAATCTTAAACTCTTGGGTTTTGCAGCAGGCGCGATTTTACTGGTCAATCTCATTGTCATTCAGCTTGTAGGATGGGGCGAAACATTCCGGACTTTTGGTTTGGTTTCCTTGAGGGCGGCAATAGTTGAACGCGTGCAAGTTTCCATGGAATCTTTGAAAATTTTTTTTCAATACCCGCTTTTGGGCTCTGGTTTGGGAACTTACCCTTTTATCTCGCCCAAATTTCTCACGGTTTTGAGCAATTCAGTAGAGTGGAATCATGCTCACAATGATTATGTGGAACTTCTTGCCGAAACTGGAATCCTTGGCTTCTCCCTTTTTTTCACTGCACTGGCCTCTCTGGTTTTGTATGGTTTGCGGGATCGTCACGTTTTTAATTCGCATGGGATACGGACCTCATCGGCGTTTGCTCTTTTCAATATTGGCGTTTTGGAATTGGCAGACTTTCCATTAAAAATTCCATCTCTCGCCCTTCTTTTCACCTTGCAATTGGCGCTTTTGGTATGCAGCCATGGCCAAAATGCGGATTTGAAACCTCTGAATCGGTTCGTTCGATCTAGTCTGAGCGCCTTTTTTTTGCTTGTGGCTATTTTACTATGGGTTTGGGCAACGAGGGATTACCAAGCCCACCGGTTTGCCCAAAGCAAGGAAGATCGGGTTCAGAATCTGGAGAAGGCGCTTCAACTTCAGCCTTTGAATGCCGAGTTTTGGCACGAACTCGGTTGGGAATATCTTAAAGAAAAGCCAGGGGTTTTGAGTGAAGAAGGCTTTAAAATAAAAGCGCTTGAAGCATTTCAAAAAACGGTTGGTTTGAGCCCAACTTATTCCCGTTACTGGTTTTCTCTTGGAGGAGTACAATACAGGTTAGGTTATACAGGCAAGGCTGTGGAATCCTTTGAAAAGGCCGTGGCATGGGCTCCTTACAAATCAGGATATTTGCTGCACCTTATTGCAGTTTATCTTGAAGAAGGGGAAAAATCGCAAAGCCTCGAAGGAAGAAACCTAAAAATGCGTAGGGTGAAAGAACTTTCCGTGCGTCTCAGTTCCATGAAGATTTTCCCAAGCGAGCTTGATCAAAAACGTTGGATGGGTGAGGCTTATGCCGCAAAATTTAGGGATTATATGTTGCAATGGAATTTCAACCGAAAGGCGGGGTGATGAATCGAGCTAAGACTCCCGAACCAAAGAAAATTCCAAAGATTGCGGTCATTGGCTGCGGAGATTGGGGCCGGAATCTTGTCCGGAATTTTCGAGATCTCAAAGCCCTTGCCGCCGTGTGCGATATCCGTGAAAGCAAGATACACGATTTGAAAAAATCATATCCGGAATGCAAATTCTTTTCCTCTTTCGACAAAGTCTTGCAAGATCCTGAAATTGAGGCAGTAGCCATTGCCACGCCTGCGGAATCGCATGGAGAATTTGTCAAACGAGCTTTGGCAGAGGGCAAAGATATCTTTGTCGAAAAACCTTTGTGCCTGTCTCTGGATGAAGGTGAAGAGCTGGTGGCTTTGGCTAAGGCTAAAAGCAGAATCCTTATGGTTGGGCATCTTCTCTGGTATCACCCCGCTATTTTGCAGCTTAAAAAATTAGTGGACGAAGGCGAACTCGGTCGCATTCAATACATCTATTCCAATCGCCTCAATTTGGGCAAGATTCGCCGGGAGGAAAACATTCTTTGGTCATTCGCCCCTCATGACGTTTCGGTCATTCTGGGACTCTTAGGGGAGATGCCTGAAAGCATCCAAGCTCAAGGTGGTAATTACCTGCATCAACAGATCAGCGACGTTACGGTCAGTCTTCTCTCTTTTTCGAGCGGAGTTAAAGCCCATATTTTTGTCTCTTGGCTTCATCCTTTTAAGGAACAAAAGTTGATCGTGGTCGGCGATAAAAAGATGGCTGTGTTTGACGACTTGGAAACCCGAAACAAACTTGTTTTATATCCTCATTCTATCCAGTGGAAGAACCAGATTCCCGTTGCGAATAGAGCCGAAGGCTTCCCTGTTTTCTTTGAGCCTGACGAGCCTCTTTATGCGGAATGTCTTCACTTCTTGAAGAGTATCCAAACCCGGACTGCTCCTCGTACAGATGGGCAAGAAGGACTCAGAGTTTTAAAAGTCCTTCAGCAATGCCAGAAGGCTCTGAGATCGAATTTTCAAAAATCTCAACTACTTGCCAGCAGCGGATCGTATTTTGTGCATGATTCAGCTTTTGTTGACGAGGGAGTAGAAATCGGAGAGGGAACGAGGATCTGGCATTTTTCCCACCTCCTGAAGGGAACGCGAATCGGCAAGCGTTGCAACATTGGCCAGAATGTGATGATTGGCCCCCATGTGGCCATTGGAAATGACGTTAAGATTCAAAATAACGTCTCGGTTTACGAAGGCGTTGTCCTGGAAGATGCTGTTTTTTGCGGTCCTTCAATGGTTTTTACTAATGTTCTCAACCCTCGCAGTGAAATTTCTCGAAAACACGAGTTTCAAGCCACACGGGTAAAACGTGGCGCGACCCTGGGTGCCCATTGCACGATTCTTTGTGGCGTGACCATTGGTCGATACGCCTTGGTTGGGGCGGGTGCGGTGGTGACGCGCGACGTTCCTAATTATGCGTTAGTGTATGGGAATCCTGCGCGCCAAAAAGGGTGGGTCTGCGAATGCGGATTGAAGCTGAAAGAAGCTGAGGGTGAAAGTTTGCATTGTGCCTCTTGCGGGAGCCGCTACAAGGTGGAGGTTACCGGGTTGAAGCAGGAGGAGCTTCGGGAGAAAATCCTATCGTGAAAATTGCCGTGCCAGTTCCCTTTTTGGATTTGAAGATCCAACATCAGGCCATTCAAGAAGAGCTTCTTTCTGCGATCTCGAAAGTCATCGAGAGTCAAATATTTATCCTGGGACCTTTCGTTGAAAAAATCGAAAGACGGTTAGCGGCTTATTGCGGAACTGACTTTGCCATTGGGCTTTCCTCTGGAACGGATGCCCTGCTTGTCTCCCTCACGGCACTTGGAGTAGGACCCAGGGACGAAGTCATTACCACGGCTTATTCTTTCTTCGCCACCGCGGGAGCAATTGCGAGACTTCATGCCAAACCGGTTTTTGTGGACATTGACCGTGCGACGTACAACCTCAATCCCAATGGAATCGAAAAAGCGATCACGCCGGCCACGAAAGCCATTCTCGTTGTCCATCTCTTTGGTCAATGTGCCGAGATGAATCCCATCCTAAAAGTGGCTGAGCAAGCCCGCATTCCCGTGATCGAAGACGCAGCGCAAGCTGTTGGAGCAGAGTACCAGGGTGGACGGCGGGCTGGAAGCATGGGCACCATTGGGTGCCTGTCTTTTTTCCCGACCAAGAACTTAAGCGCCATGGGCGATGGCGGAATGGTGGTAACCAATGATCCAAAACTTGCAGAAAAGGTTCGAATGCTTCGGGTTCACGGAGCAAAAACAAAAGGAGAGCACCTCCTCATTGGAGGAAATTTTCGGCTCGATGCACTTCAAGCAGCGATTCTCGATGTGAAATTGAACTATCTGGACAACTGGATTCGCGAGCGTGGAGAGATCGCGCGTTCCTACCGTGAGCTCTTTGAGAAGGCGAACCTAGATCAAAAGGGAATCATTTTTCCGGAAGAACGCTACAGCGAACAGGGACTTTCTCATCCTCACACGTACCACCAATTCGTTATCCGGGTTCCTCGGCGGGACGATCTGAAAAATTTCTTAAAGGAGAAAGGAATTGAGACAGCAATCTATTATCCTTTGCCGATTCACCTTCAACCGTGTTTTGCTTTTCTCGGATATCGCCGTGGCGGCTTTCCTGAATCAGAAAGGGCGGCCCAGGAAAGCCTCGCGCTTCCGATTTATCCCGGATTAGGTCGCATCCAGCAAGAAGCCATCATGGAAGCCATTGCGGAGTTTTATCCCTCGTGAAAGTAGTGACGGTGGTAGGGGCTCGGCCACAATTCATTAAGTTTGGTCCCGTGTTTCGGGCGCTTCGAAAAGTGGCAGTTGAAATCCTCGTTCACACGGGGCAACATTACGATGCGAATATGAGCGACATTTTCTTCCGGGACCTAGATCTTCCTGAGCCTGATTACCATTTAGGGGTGGGTTCTGGTTCTCATGGCGCGCAGACCGGGGAGATGTTAAAGGGAATCGAAGTGGTTCTCTTGAAAGAAAAACCTGATTATGTTTTTGTTTACGGGGATACCAATTCCACCCTTGCCGGCGCCCTTGCGGCTGCAAAACTTCACATTCCCATCGGCCATGTGGAAGCAGGTCTACGAAGTTTCAATCGAAAAATGCCGGAAGAAGTCAATCGGGTGGTGACAGACCATCTCTCGAATCTTCTTTTCTGTCCCACAGAAGCAGCAATTCAAAATCTGGAACGGGAAGGGATCCAAGAAGGCGTGTATCGCGTTGGGGATGTCATGTTTGACTCAGTCCTGTATTTCGGTGAACGGGCCAAAGAGCGATCCGAGATTCTGAACGAGCTCAAGCTCGGACCCAAAGCGTATGCTTTGGCTACAATCCACCGAGCCGAGAATACCGACGATTCAGAACGCTTCCAGTCCATTTTCGAAGCCCTCGACACCATTGCCGAGAAAGAACTGCCAGTAGTAATTCCCCTTCATCCGAGGAGCCGGAAGCAAATGAACGCTTTGGGGCTTTCGTTTCCCAATCTCAGAGTCTTGGAGCCGGTTTCTTATCTGGACATGTTGCGGTTGGAACAAGAAGCCCGGGTGATTTTGACTGACTCGGGAGGCGTACAAAAGGAGGCTTACTTTTTCCAAGTCCCCTGCATCACGCTTCGAGACGAAACCGAGTGGGTGGAGACGGTAGAAACAGGCTGGAATGTACTGGCTGGCGCAAACACTCAAAACATCCTTCAAAGATTCAAAGACGTCAAGAAGGGCGCTCGCTTTCCAGACTATGGGACGGGCGATGCGGCTCAAAAGATTGCCCAGGTATTTGTCCAACAGTCTTCCATGGTTCCCACTGTCAGATGATCAGAAAAATCAAGTTCAGTCCCTTTGTCGTTCATGTCTTGTCTACAACTGGCGCTTCGATGGTGACGCTCGCAGCCAACATTTTTGTCCTTCGTTTTCTTGCCGAAGGTCTTGGGACAGAAAAATTTGGAGCCTACTCCTTGGCCAGCCGTTTGATGGCTTTCCTTCTGCCTTTCTCAACGCTTGCTCTAGGTATTGCATTATCCCGGTTTGTCTCCCTTTCGATGGACGAGCGTACCAAGCGGGGTTACCTTCTCAGCGGATTTCTTCTGGGTATCGCGCCGAATCTTTTAATCTTGATAGGAGGAACGCTTTTCGCCGGTCCCTTGGTACTTCTTGTTTTTCATGATACGCACTATCAGACTTTATTTTTTATGACCCTTTTTTGGACGACTGCCTTCTTTTTTTATACTGTTTTGGATGGATATTATTTTGGTAGTGGTAAAATCAGGAAGGCCAATCTCTGGCAAATTTTTCTCGGGTCTATCGGCCCTCTTGTGATTGCATGGAGTTTTTCCAAGCAGGGGAGTGTAGATTGGATCATTTTTCTTCTCGGAATTCTTTATTTCACAGCTTCGATTCCATTGGGTTTTCATCTTTCCCGGGCGCTCGCCGCCAAACCTGCGTGGACTGAAATACAACCTCGGATCAAAGAGCTTTGGAACTATGCTCTCACCCGCTTTCCTGCAAGATTTTTGCTCGCAACCCTTTTCAGTCTCGGTCCTTTTCTGGCTTCCTATTTCGGTTCCATTCGAGATGCGGGCTTCTTGGTGGTGGGTCAGATGATTCTCAGACTGGCGGAACTTGGGAGTACCGCTTTTGGCCGTGTTGTGTTGCCAAAAGCAGGGGAATTGTTTTCCGGGGGAAGGCAGGAATACCTTAAAGAGAGAATCGAAGACATCGTTACTTTCGTTTTTCATACGGGGATTTTTGTTACCCTTCAGTTGATTCTCTGGTCCGACCAAATCATTTTGGTCTGGCTCGGCCCTCAATACGTGGAGGTAATTCCTGTCATGCAAATCCTGATTTTGGCTGTGGCGCCCTACCTTCTCTTCATCATGCTTTCATCCATTGTCGATACCATTGACGAGAGGTCCGTTAATGTGAGGCATTTGCTCGTGTGTTTCATCGTGGCATTATTTTCGTCTGTGGTTCTCGGAAAAATCTTTTCCAAAATCGGCCTCGCTTTTGGAACCACTTTAGCCCTGATCACACTCGGTTTTCTAACGGTTTTTTATCTCTGGAAGGTTTATCGAATCAGCTTTCAAACTCTTGAAATAAAAAAAATCCTCTTATGGAATTTCGCATCGCTTTTTGCCGGACTGATCTTGAAAAACGTGTTAACGGTTCATTTGGAAGGGTTTCGCTTAATCGGCTCAGGCATTATCGGTGAAGCAGCATTTTTATTCCTTTATCTTCTTGTGCTCTGGAAACTTCGACCACGATGGATAGGGGAGTTGGAAAAGCGGCTCTTTATTATTAAATTTCCATCTTTAGAGGAGGCTCAATAACAAAGGAGGGGAGGAATCAAATGTCTGCAGTATCATTCATAAAACGTATTTTGACCCAAGCTGTCCATAATACAACAGACCGCATTGCTAATTTTGGGGTTAATCTTGCAGCTCATCATCTGGGTAAGCGCATCGAGGATCGTGTTGTCATCCATAAATTTAACAAGATTTATTATGATTTTGAACTTTTTGAAAAAATGGGTTGGCTCGGAGTCAAAACGGGGCAAAATCCTTGCGACAATTGGGTGATGCAAGAAATCATCACTGAAGTGAAGCCCGATTTTATTATTGAAACGGGGACCGGCGAGGGAGGGACAACGCTTTTTTATGCCACGGTACTTTCACAGGTGAACGAGCTTGGTAAAATACTGACCATTGACCTTGTGCCCCAGTTTGGAAAAGCATCAAAGTTTAAACTGTTTCAAGAGCGTGTTGAGTTTATCCAAGGAAGTACTACATCACCTAAGATAGTCGAAGCCGTGACTCAGAGGGTCAAGGGTAAAAAAGTACTTATCACCTTAGATTCAAAGCATACTAAAGAAAACGTGCTCAATGAGATAAAGTGCTATGCACCTCTTGTCTCTCGCGATAGTTATCTTGTTGTTCAGGATACAAATGCCAATGGTCATCCCGTCCTTCCTGATTTTGGTCCAGGGCCTTATGAAGCAGTCCAAGAATTTTTGAAAACCGATAAGAACTTCGTTATTGACCACAACAGGGAGAAATTTTTGCTAACGTTTTATCCCTCGGGTTATCTCAAGAGGATTAAATAATGGACGTTGTGCTACAGGATTCGCACATTTTATTTCTTGGGGTGCTGATCCTCTTAGTGTCAGCCATCGTGATGCATTACTCTAACCGCATTTTTAACTTGAGCTTCCTGAGTATTCCTGCGGTTTGGTATTTCGCCTACACGGTGACTATTTTTATCCCGTCTTTTTTTATTTTTTATGAAAGGTCTGGTTATTACCGGTATAGTTTCATCTTTGCCTTGGCTAGCGCTTTGGTCACAGTTCCCATCGGGATCCTGCTTGCGAGCGTGGTTCTAAAGTTTAAGGCCCAAGAAATCCGCCAGTATCATGCAATGCCTATTCAAGACCGGCCGAAGGACTTCATGCGCATCATGAATTACGCGCTTGCTTTTGTGATCGGGCTCATTCTTTTCTTTTCGTGGTGTGCGGAACAACCGGGTCCCATTCCGTTGCTTTACTTGTTGAATCCTGGGGAACAGACACTCGATCTTACGCTGATGCGGGATTATTCTTTGAAGTTATTAGATTCTCCCATACGGTATCTTTATCATACGACGCGGGATTTTTTGTTTCCGCTTTTGATGTTGGTGGCGTTTGGAAATTATTATTATTCCCGTTCCAAACATTCCAGCTCCAGACTCTGGTTTTTCTTCTTGATAGCGTCTTCCATTTTTGGCGTTTTCTTTGCGGGAGCCAATATTTCGAAAAGTCCTGTTTTTTCCATTGTTGTTCTGATGGCTTTAGCCCTTTTTCTTTTAAAGGGGGCGAAGCTCGCTTGGTGGCAGATTCTCCTCAGTCTTTTTTTATCGCTAAGTTTTCCTACAGTAATACTCATGTCAACGCTCGGAAGTTACAGCTGGGCTACATTTCAAGAAGCGTTTGGCAAACTAATAGCTCGAGTCTTTATCAGTCCCTCTTTTGTTGTTTACTTTGGTTTTGAATTGGTTCCAGAACGGGTAGCATTCCAAGGCGGACGTTTTATGGGCTCTCTGGCCCCACTGTTTGGCAAGGAGCCCAGCGACTTACGCGAATATGCGATTTGGTACCTCATGGGGCAAGACCATGGGACAGGAAGTGCTTCGGGCGCTTTCGTTTCGGAACTTTTTGGAGATTTCGGTTTCCCGGGCGTGATCCTGGGCGGGATCCTCGTAGGGATAGTCATGCAGTGGATTCAAGTTTCCATTCTTCGAAGCCCAAAAACCGTCTTTGCGATTGCAACCTATACCATGTTTATTTATTTTTTTTCGACGCTCACTTATTTGCAAATTGCCGGAGCCCTGATTCTGTCTGGAGCACCCATTTTGTGGCTGCTTTATAAAACGAAACTTTTAGGTTAATCTCAAAGAACGGGCTCAAGGATGAAAATCACCTCGCCTTTTAAAAATTTGTTTCTGACATTGATCAGCATCATTTTGGCAGTTGTAGCCGTTGAACTTTGCCTTCGCACTGGACTGATTAAAACGGCGTTGTCCAAGCGGTTGATGGTTGAGAATTCCTCCACCCCCTCGCACAAACTTCTTATCTTGGGCGACTCGTTTATTTATAAATCAGGAGAACTCGACCAGTTGTTACTTCCCAAACTGAATTCTTTAAATTTTCAAACGCTAAATCTGGCCCTAGAAGGATTGGGACCGATGGAATATTTGACCGAACTGAAAGCTTTCGGCCTTCATTACAAGCCCGATATGATTCTTTTAGGCTACTATGTCGGAAATGATTTGACGAACGTAGGGTACAAGATGAATTGGAATCAAGGTTGGCGAGGAATGCTTCGTCCTTTCGTGCGCGGGATGTACCTCTATCATCTTGTCCGGGACTTTCAAAACAGGATTGCGGAACATTCTTTTGACTTCGAGCATTTTGAACAAATCGGCATTGACCCCGAAGTCATCAAGTTAGCAAAAAAACGGAAACTTAATTTCTACTTTTTGAGTTTAGCGGAGACTCACCCTGATTTTTTAATCGATAATTTGTTGATGGAAGGCTCTTCAAACGAACAGGCCTGGCTTAAAGTGAAAGCTATTTTGAAACAAATTAAAACGCTCAGTGACGCTATCAATTCAAAGTTAGTATTGGTTATTTTCCCAGAATCGCTTCAGATTGATCCTTCCCATAGGGAGTATTATCAAAAATTTGGTTTTCATGTTAAGGATGAACTTCTTAGTTCATCTAAACCGCAAACATTAATGATGGAATCCTGTAAAGAACTACAGATTAGCTGTTTAGATTTACTTCCTTTTTTCCGTCTGCATTCCGAAGAACTCTTTCAGAAAGGTGATCCGCATTTCAATTTAAATGGCAATCAGCTATCGGCGACATTGATTGCCGAATTTCTATCTAAAGAAATGATGAACATGAAATGACTTTGTTTCTTGAATCCCGTTCGGTCGTATTCGAAATTTTTAGAAAAGGGGCGCTTTTTTTAATCTTTCTTTTTCTCACTCTTTTGGTTGTGGAGGGATTCATCCGTCATTTCTATCCCCAGCAACTGATTCTTAATCTGAGGATCTGGGAGCCGGAGCCTTTGATCGGATGGCGGCATAAGGAATCTTTGAACACCATCGTGAATATGGGTGAGCACCCCACCCATTTTGTGACGGATGAGCAAGGACGCCGAATTAATTATTCGAACAAGGAGAAAACATCACCGGAACCGCCGGATCTTTCTATTTTGATGATCGGAGATTCTTTTTTAGAAGCTTTGGGGGTTGAAAACGAAGAAGCCGTTCCTGAGCGCATCCGCGAGATGCTTGAACAGAAGTATTCACTTCGAGTTCGAACAGTCAATGCAGGCGTGGGGGCTTGGCAACCGGGTCAGTACCTGCTTGAAGCGCGCCGGGTCCTTAAAGAAGCTTCGTATGATTTCGGGGTCGTATTCTTTTATATTGAAAATGACTGCGTGGACAAAATCCAATTGGAATTTACAGCTCAGCAAATTGCACCTGCCACGCGTCTGGCTTTCCCCCCAAGTCTTCGATGGGAAGACATTAAAAGGAGTATCCTCTATCCGGTTAATAACTACCTGGAACAAAGATCTCACTTCTTTGTTTTTCTTAAAGACCGGCTTCAAATCCTTTTAGCCCGCGTCGGATTAACGCCTTATTATTTTCCGGACATTTTTTACCTCAAGGAAGCCGGCTCCCGAAAATGGGATGTTACTGCGGCGATGGCCCATCTCATTGAGCAAGAGTTCAGACAATTCAACACTCCGGTTCTATTTGTTCTATTGACAGCGGATTATCATGTCTACCCGAAATTAATCTCCAAATATATGAAAATGTTCGATCTTTCTCCGGAGTTGATTGACCTTGAGCAGCCTAATCA
>JACOVU010000001.1 GCA_016177155.1 Candidatus Omnitrophota bacterium
AATCGAGGAATAAGAATGAAAATAAAATGCGATGGAAAAATTTTATTAATCGGCTGCGGCTCGGTGGCGCAATGTGCCATTCCGCTGATTCTCAAATTGATCGATATTGCTCCGAAAAACGTTACGATCATGGATCCCATTGACAACCGAGCGCGTGTGAAAGATACGCTTGAGCGGGGAGTCTCTTACGTCTTTGAACATGTCAAACAGGATAACTATAAAGCGCTTCTTGCCAAATATGTTCAATCGGGCGACTTAATCATCGACCTCGCTTACGACATTGATTGCTGTGCCATCCTCCAGTGGTGTTATGACCATAACGTCCGTTACATCAATACCTCGGTAGAGCTCTGGCACCCCTACCAGGGTGCTGAAGGAAAACACCCTACGGAACTGACCCTTTACGCCAGGCACATGGCGATGCGTAAGGTCATTGCCAAATGGCCGTCCAAAGGACCGACGATCATCATGGACCATGGGGCGAACCCAGGGCTGGTTTCCCACTTTACCAAACAAGCCTTAATCGAAATCGCAGAAAAAATCTTAAGAGAAAAACCGAACGACCCCCGCAAAAAATCGCTCGAGCTCGCGCTCAAGGACAGGCATTTTCCAAAACTGGCACAGCTTGAGGGTGTTAAAACCATTCATGTTAGTGAGCGCGACACACAAATCACAAACAAGTCTAAAGAAGTGAATGAATTCGTCAACACGTGGAGCATCGTCGGCTTCTACGAAGAAGGGGTTGCGCCTGCTGAGCTTGGTTGGGGAACCCATGAACGCTACGTCCCCAAAGGTGCAATGTTTCACAAAGAAGGACCTAAAAATCAAATTTGCCTGAGATCCAAAGGAATGAACACCTGGGTTCGTTCTTGGGTTCCGGCCGGTGAAATTACAGGCATGGTGATTCGGCATGGAGAGGCTTTCTCGATCGCCGACCGACTCACGGTTTGGGATGATGGGAAGGCCATTTATCGTCCCACCGTTCATTATGCGTACTGCCCCGCGGATGTTGCGATTAATTCGCTCCATGAACTCGAAATGCGCCAATTCGAAATGCAGGAGCGGCTCAGAATTTTGAATGATGAGATCACAAGCGGTGAAGATCAGCTCGGCTGTCTTCTCATGGGACATGATTTCAATTCTTGGTGGATCGGAAGCCTCTTGGACATTCACGAATCTCGGAAACTCGTTCCCCATCAAAATGCAACAACGCTTCAGGTGGCCATCTCGGCTGTGGCAGCTTCCCTGTGGGCGATCCAAAATCCAAACGAAGGTTTCTTGCTTCCAGACGATTTACCGCATGAAGAAATCCTTAAGATTTCGAAGCCTTATCTAGGGCCTTTCGTCTCAAAAGCAGTGGATTGGATGCCGCTTAGGGATCGAAAGAATTTATATCTCGACTACGGTGCAAGAATCCCAAAGCTAGAAGACGTCTGGCAATTTACCACTTTTCTCGTCTCGCCCTTCGAAATTGAGACCATCAAATCTGATACACATGAAACGGTCAGAGTTTAGCCCGAACGGCAGTGCGGTCGAAAATCTCATTCGGCAAACGCTCAAAAAGTGCCATTCCCCCGTCATGATTATCAGAAAAAGTCTGCTCAGAAAACAATACGAACGCTTTCGAATCCATCTGCCGAAAGTAACGCCCTACTATGCGATCAAAGCAAACCCGCATCCTGAAATCGTGAAAACTTTCTTGAGGCTGGGAGCTAATTTTGACGTGGCAAGCGCTAACGAAATGAATTTAGTCTTGAGTCTCGGAGCGCATCCGGACCGAATGATTTTCGCAAATACAATCAAATCTGCTGAAGATTTGCAAGCTGCTTACAGGCGCCGCGTGAGACTCATGACGTTCGATAATGAGCCTGAGCTTTACAAAATTGCGAAACATGCTCCAGGAAGCCGCGTCATCGTTCGAATCAAGGTGGAAAATATTGGGAGCATTGTAGAACTCTCACTTAAATTTGGGGCTGATGCTGAACATGCCGTCTTTCTTCTCAGAAAAGCAAAAGGGCTTGGCCTTCGCCCTGAAGGAGTGAGTTTCCATGTCGGAAGTCAATGCTCCAACGTAGAAAACTATGTCCATGCACTTGAAGTAGCGGCTCAAATCTTTAGGGAGGCCAAACAAGAAGGGCTCCACTTGAGTATTTTAGATATTGGAGGTGGTTTCCCGATTCGCCATACCGATCAGGATAAGCAGCCCGTTTTTGAAATCATGGCTCGGAAAATACGTGCTGAAATGTCGCGCCTCTTCGATAAAAAAACTAAGTTCATCGCAGAGCCTGGCCGTTTCTTGGTAGGCCCTGCAGGAATTTTAGTCACCCAAGTGATCGGGCGCACGTTTCGGAATAACAAAAATTATTACTATTTGAACGATGGAATTTATGGAGATTTTTCAGGAATTGTCTTTGACCACTGCAAATATGAACTGAAGACTCTCAGGCGCGGTCAAAGATTTTTATCAACGGTCGCAGGCCCTACCTGCGATTCTCTCGATACGATCTCGCTCAGTGAAGAGCTTCCGGAATTGGACGTGGGAAGCATCGTGTACGTAAAAAACATAGGCGCTTATTCATCAGCAAGCGCCGTCCAAAGTTTTAACGGCTTTGCCCCCGCCAAAATTATCCTAGTCGATTAATCACAGCTTCTTCCCTCGCCGATATTTGAGCGTCACCGCTACTACCACCGTAAAGAAAAGTAGATTTGTAATTCCAAACGCCCGAAAAGCAACATCTTGAGAAGTCAGTGCTGCAGGCGACATCGCCAGAATACAAATCCAAACGCCCAAAAGCCACACCAAGCTGATGTCTTCGGAAGATTTTCTCTTCACCATCCGAGCGATCAAAGGAATGTTGAAAAACGGAAGAATAAAACCTGCTACCGCACCTATCTTAAGGATGAGTTCCATGGGAAAGACCTCCTGATTTTTGCGTTCGAGCCTACCACGACTTCTCTCGAAAAGCCATTCGAAAACGTTGTTCTCATTGCAAGAAGATGCTACCATAAACGTAATGAAGGAAGGGTGATTTATGGAAAACCGTCAAAATAAAGTGCTCATTGCTTTGATTGTCATTTTAACATTAGGCCTTACCGCTGAAACGATTTATCTCCTTCGGGCCAAGACAAAACTGTTTCTTACGGAAACTCTAAAATTCAAAGACCGCCACGAAAAGAAACTAGAATCAAGACCGAAAACAAGCGGCTGGCAGCAGATCGCACCACAACCTGCCTTTAATTTTGAACCTGACCTCGACTCGTGGAATCCTTTTGAAGAAATGGAACGGATTCAAGCGAGAATGAATCAAATGTTTCGGGATAGTTTCTCGAGAAGCATGACGGCAGGACCTAACTTCGATCTGCTTGAAAAAGGCGCTTTCTTCGAACCTGACGTGGACATGAGCGAAACGGCAAAGGAGTACATAATTAAACTAGATCTCCCGGGGATGGAGAAAGACAAAATTAATGTAGAAGTGCATGATCACCTGCTCACCATTTCGGGAGAACGGAAGTTTGAAAATAAAGAAAGTAAAGCAGGAGCTTTCTATCGAATGGAGAGAAGTTTCGGATCGTTTCAGCGAACGATTCCGCTTCCCCACGATACCGATGTGGAAGGGGTTGATGCAGAATACAAAAGTGGTGTGATCACGATCGTGATCCCTCGCCTTGCGGCGTCAATGCCTCCCCAAAAACAGGCTAAAAAAGTAGAGGTTCAGTAGAGATTTATTCTTTGCTTTCTGGAGCGCCGGCGGTTTCTTCATCCTCTTCAAGAGGTTTTTCAACCGCGAGGGCCAAAGCAATGCGCTTTCCGTCTTTCACCGCATAATCGACATCCACAGCGTCCCCAATAACAATCTCTTCCAATTTAGTCACTCCCTCAAACGTGGCTTCCGCCGGAACGGTATAGGTGACGTCGATATCCTTGTCATTATCATAATCGTACTCGGTTAACACAAATTCGCCTGCCGAGATGCTTTTCACAGTGCCGTAAGAAAATTCTGTTGGTTCTTCTTCCCCTTCTTGAGGTACAGCTTCTTCAGTTGGGGCGGCCGCCTCTCCAATTTGAGGAGCTTCTGGTTTTGGTTCATCCTGCGCAAAACTAAGATGAGGTAGAAAAACGAATGAAATTCCGAATGCAAGCATTCCTATCAAAACACTTTTTTTCATTTCTTTCTCCTTGTTTGGCAAACGTGGATTTAATTATCCCAACCACTTGCCTGTCTCGCCGCCCCCTCGGCGAGAACTTGAAAGTTACAAGAGCGCACAGGATGGTGCGCTCTTGGCAAGCAAGTGGTGGGATTATACCATATCTCTCAGGATTGGCTATTCCATATATTTTTCAGCGTTTCCTGAGTTTGGCGACAAAAAACCCTTCCATTTCAAATGCGGGGAGAATCCTCACGGCCTTCTTTAAAGAAGGATGAAATTTCTTTCCTTCCCATTGAGAAAGGCCTTGCGTTCGATTGTAAATAGAATGTAGGGGCAATTCATGAATCGCCCCTACAACCTCAACATCGCGAAAC
>JACOVU010000017.1 GCA_016177155.1 Candidatus Omnitrophota bacterium
GAATGAACCATTGGGATTTCGGAAGGATTTAAATTTGGAAACGATTCTTTAATGCTTCGCGCTCGTGTGACAACTCCGGAAACGCCGAAACTCACATCATCAGCGCGCTCATAGCAAATCACTTGAAGCGGCATGCCTGGGACAGCTTGGCTTTGAAACGCAGGGTTTCCCTCTGCTGAGAGCAATCCACGGGAAAGTGTTGTCAGAAATCCGCCCATGGCTGGGCCGAAACCAACGCAAACGATATCGAGATCTAGATTTTGACGTTGGACGTCTGGAGGAGTTTCCATAAATTGGATCGGCTACATCGGATAATCTAAAGCCTCAGGAATCATCACCTTGCTTAACGCAACAGCAGCTCGATCTTTGGCAAGCCGTGATCCTGTGAGGCAACCGTCCAGTTTGCTCCTGAGTTTCAGAAATGAATCCATTCCTTCCAGCCGAACGCAAGGGCCTGCCTTCAGGCGCGAGCAGCCCTGCTCGGCTTGCGCCAAACCTGCTTCTTCCCATGAAGGATGTCGATTGTAACCAAATACCAATTGGCCGCAAATTTTTGCAACTTCACCCGCTGCGCTCGCAGCCTGCACATGACAGAGATCTGTGAAGAAATGGACAAAACTCTCGAGCCCTTCTTGGAGTGAGGGATCACCCTTGCCCTTCTCCTCAAGCCGAAGAACGCTTAAAATCTGATACCGTGAAGCGAGCAACCAACAGAGTGCATCTGCAAGCGGAAAAGTAACTCCATGCCGCTGGCCATGATAAAGCGCTTTCCCCTCCGCATCTTTTGCTTCAAGCAGATGGCGCGCAGTCCAAAACCAAAGTTCCATCGCGCTCGCAAGCGTGCATGCTCCAGTCCCCGGCCGGTGATAAGCGATTTCGCGAAGCGCGGTAATCCACTGTTTGAATTGAGCAAGAAAAATTTCACTTGCCATGGTCACGCTAAGCTGCCTTCGCTGAACGGCCTCTGGACCTTCATAAGTTGCTTCAAGCTGGGCATCCATCCACTTCTGAGCTAAAAATCCAGGGCAATCTTCCGTAATTCCATAACCTCCCATTAAACTCACTGCTTCGCGCATCATGTTTGCCCCGTGGCCGGTATTCCAGAGTTTGCTTGCGGGACAAAGCACGTTGGCCAGAGAATCCATCACCATAAATCGAACGATGGGATCTTGCTCAAGCTCGGCGAAGCGTTTCACATCGCGCTCGGCTTCGGGTTTTACTTTTAGTTCCAGATATTCGAGAGCCTCTTTCTCGGCAGCTTGAAGTGCTTTGAATTGAGCGCGCGAGCCTTGAATGCCACGCGCTCTAAAAATTTCATCCTTTTTCTTTTCAATCGGATCAAAATCGTCAAAAAGTTTTGCCGTTGCAAAGCCAAGGGCTGCGCTGGCCTCTCCTGTCGCCCACACATCAATCAACCGATGGAGTGAATCTTCTTTTTGCTGAAGCCCAAGCTCATAGCGAGGCGTCCCGGGAGCACCCGAAGAGCCGCCGCGGAAACGGCTTCGTTGATAACGAATAACGGGTTCTATCGCTGAAATGAGTTTCGCAGACGTCATAATTCCTACGGTCACGCGCGTTCTTTTGAATACGGACTCAATGACTTCGCTGTGCGGAAAATTGGGAATGACGATGCCATCTTTTACACTAAAACCCCCGATAATTCTGCTGGCTGGAACTTTGAGGCTAAAAATGGGGTCGCAAGTAGATGAAAGTTGATGAACGAGTTTATGGGTGGGTGAACCGGGATCAAAAACACCTGGGTCGGTATTTTCCAAAATGACTATACAACTCCCTTTGATGCGCGGGTCATCCGAATCGACCGCGGCGGTCACGAAATTGGCAAAGCCCATGTTCGTAATAAAGCGTCCGCGTTTTTCAACTTGAAGAATGGGTTCTTTTCCTTCCTGCCACTCGGCAATACGCACTTTCCCGGAAAGCACTCCTGTATCCACTCCAACATAAGGAATGGGTTCGGTGAGCACAAATGCACCGCGCCAAGGTTTCCGGTTCTCGCCGGGTTTTGGTGGAACACAAAGGGTCATATACTTTTCCCTTTGCTCTTCTGTCCCCTTTTCATGAATAGGAGCAAGCGCCAAGTTGCCTGCAAGACTGCACGTAGCAGCCCCTGCATCCACCCAAGAAAGTTCAAATGCTACCATGGCAAGAGCTAGATTTTTTGGGCCTTCAATATAACCGCCGTACTTCGGATTCATAAAGACAGCGGTAATCCCTGCCTCGTCAAACGCTCTCAGAAGCTCGGCCTTTTCCGAATTCCACTCGTGGGAGTTTCGGCCTCCTTGAGCAACCAGTCGCGCTACGATACCGCGCGCCACTGAACGCACGGATTGAACCACCATCTGAAGGTCGTAACGATCCTCAAAACCCCATAGGATCTGACGGACATCATCGCCGGGGAGCGTATGAAGAAGGGGCGGATTTTTGTCACGAGTTTTAACTGTTTCCATGAAACAAGCCCTTTCGCCTTATTGAATTGGGAGCATTGTAGAAAAAAGAGCCTTCGATCGCTGTGACGAGCGTCACAGATAGAAAGGAAGTATGAGTGCTATCTTACCAAAAAATGAGATGAGTTTTAAGTCTTCTTCTTAAGGAGGAATTTATGCCGACCTGTCACGATGTCGAAGTGGGAACAATTTACGCCTGCGAAGTATGCGGCCTTTCACTCAAAGTCATTAACCACTGCAAACGACATGGAACGCCCGTGAACGAGTGTGAGACCTGCGAAGGCCAATACCAATTTACGATCACCTGCTGTGGAAGAATCTTAAAGCCATCGCGCCCGCTCAATTCGTAAATCCTATCTTTACCAACTGATCATTTCAATTTTCGGATCAGTTCGGTTACGAGCTTGTTCGCAAGATCAATGTTGGGGAATAACCCTTTCGTTTTTCGTGCTTGGATTCGGAGCCGAATCGTTCGATCGGTTACTTTTTCGATGGTTGCCTTTACCTCAGACTCTTCAATGAGTGCATCCACCTTGCCCTGTTCTTCATTTGCGAGCGTCACAGCACCTTTTTTCATAAACAGTGAGTAGGTCTCTGAAAAAGCCTTATGAGGCGGAACATCGGCATGCATTTCGACTTCATCTTTTGAAATCGCATACCCACCTGCTGCGCCTGCACCCAGAAGAAACACCGCGCACCCTCCGAAAAGCAAATTGACCCCCAAAAGACACATCAAAAATAGTAGCCTGGATTTCATAATCAATCCTCTCTAAGCCTGAAGGCGTTTACTAGTATAGATCACTAATTAAGCTCGGGAAATAAGTTTTCCTTTGGCTCTAAATTTTTCTGGTCAAAGGCGCTTGCAGCGTGTATCCTAAAACCATGAGATTACCTTTCAAACTACTTTTTCCGGCAAGCATGATGATGGCATCTATAATGTTCGTCTTACTAAACTTCTCCATTTCGGCTTTTGCAGATCGGCAGGAAACTCAAGTGCAAATTGAATCCAAACTCGTCGAGGTCAACAACACACAACTCCGAGAGCTGGGTGTTGATTTTAACCGTGAACCGGACGCTTTTAAAGACCGACGAATCAATAACCTAGAAACCGACCAATTGCGAAGTCTCGAACGCGCGAGGCAAATAGCAAATCCAGATCCGATGGGCAATGCTTTCGATTTCAATCCACTTCAGCCTTCTCCCAATCAACTTCCCGAAACCCAGATGAATCTTGCGGTAAAACCAGTGGTTCAAAAAGATGGAAACATCGGCATGGAGGTTGAACCAAAATCGGCTGAGACGACAACGGAGATTCAAGAGGGTCAAACCCCGGTCCTGGGTGGCTTAAAGCAAGTTGGCAATTCAGAAAAGAAGAGCGACCAAGTTCCTCTGCTCGGAAAAATTCCAATCCTGGGAAGACTCTTCGGCGGGAAAGAAAAACAACCCGATAAAAAAGAATTGCTTGTTTTCGTTACCCCTACGATTATAAACCCTTCCGAATAAGAAGAAATGGAATAAAGCTACAAGTTACCACTCATAACGGACATTCCGTCTTTCACCTGCGCCTTGACGCTCCTCAAATTGAACATCTCTCCCCCAAGAGCTCGAACTTCCTGAGCCGAATCCACTCCTTAGTTGATCGATCCCCTGAAAAGTATCTGTCTTTTGAGTCGTTTTTTCTCCAACAGACGATATCAATGGATAACGATACGCATGTGAAATCGGCTCGCGATAAAAATCGAGCTCGCGCTGGGGATAACTTCCAACCGTGAGAAAAAGAAGGATGAGAAAAGCAGGAATCAAACAGGCATAAAATGAAAAACGCGGTAAGCCCTCACAAAAAGACCAGACGAGGACACCCGAAATCAACATCCAGAAAAGAATAATCGCAAGCTCAGGCAGCAGAAAAGGAAGTCCCACCATAAGCGGCAGGTCATGAAAAAGGTTCAGGAAGCCAAATTGATTCAACCCTCCCCATCCATATTCATAACCAAGACCAAGTCCCGCGCCACCGAACCAAAACGCTAAAAAGAAAAGCAGAGGCCATGGATTTCCTCTGAAAAAACTTTTAAAGGCATGCCACAGATCCTCTTCCTCTTCTTCATACAGCTCATAATAGGGATCAACGAAGTCAAGAAAGGCTTCGAAAAGCATCGGAAGAAAGAAAAGTGTCCCAAAAGCAGGCGGGTAAAGCGCTCCCCCTTCGTAACCACCATCAAAAGCAAAGGGCGTTGAACAGGCACACCCGCGCATGAACAGAATAAAAGGAAGAATCGCGACAATACAAGGCGTACCGTAAAGCCATTTGAAGGGCGTGATCCCTCCTACTCCTCCCAACAAGGTGCAAAGGACGACCCAGAATAAAAAAACTGAGATCGCATTGGGCTCGCCAAACAAAAGCCACGGCAGGGATTCAAAGATAAAGAGTGGAAATGCGTAAAGATCTTTAGCAAAAAACGGTAAAAATCCGTACCCATTTCCTTCCGCAAAATGCATACGTCCCCAAAGTGAAAGCCCGCCTAGCACAAGGCCAAAAACAAGCCCGCTTAAGATGCCAAACATCCCGCAAGGCATGCCGCCGCCATTTTCACCATAATGATGCCAGCCCCAACCCCAGCCAAGACGCGGCGCTTCGATCCACTCACCTTCAAGGTAGTAACCTGGACGCATCAAGTGTCGCAGCCACATTAAAAACAGGAAAGGCCACATCATAACAAGCATCAAAGGGAAAAAGAAATCCCATACGCCGCCGTACCAAGGCCAGGCAGGTGATTCTTCAATGGGTTTCGCTTCGGGTTTGGGTTCTTGCGTCGGTTCAGTCTGATCCTTGGTTTCCAGTTCAGGTTTCTCTTGGGGCTTGAATTCTTCCTCGGAAGGTTCAGGAGCAGGAACGGGAATTAATGAAATCGGAGGAGGCCCTTCGGTGAGGCCATCAAAAAACACCTTGTCACCATACCAATCCATCTTGCCGACGGTCTGGTCACCTTCTTTGACTTCAACATCCAACACTTCTCTAGGTTTGAGGGGTTCGGCCCACTTACCGAGATCGCGTACGATTCTAACTTTCTCAACACCGCCCGGAACGTTCATGGTTTCTCCGGGTTTCACATCACCCAACTCCTCATATTGCCCATCGGGAGTTTTGTACTGAACGCGGATTGGAATGTTCCCATTATTTGTTACCGTCGCCGTTGCCGCCCATAAAACAAGAGGACTGGATGCAAGAAACAAAATTAAGAAGAAGAAAGTCCTTACCTTGGACACCATTTTCGCCTCACTTCAATTGAATGACTTAAAATACCTGGTGATTCGGCAAAAAGAGTACGACTCGCTCGGTGAGATGTCAAGTTCGTTCTCTCATGCACTACATAGAACTCATTGGGCGTTGAGCGTTGACGCGAATTTACGCGATCGCATGGATCATATTCAGATCGGCGGAAGACAATTCAAAATTTGTGATTTCCAGGTCTTCTTTCATATGCTCGGGATTGTTCGTTCCGGTCAGCGGAAGAATTCCGATTTGTGTGGCAAAGCGGAAGATCACTTGCTCGCACGTGACTTTGAGGCGGCGGGCGATGGCCGCGACTCGAGGATCGGCCAAAACGTGGAGGTTGGCCGTCAATAAGGAAAATCCCTCGTACACGATCCGGCGTTCCAAACAGTACTCGCGCACATCCCGATCCCAACCGCGAACTGCATAGCAGCGATTTTGAACGATGCTCGGTTTGATCTCGGCCTGTTTGCAAAGTTCCACCAAATGAGGAAGACCTACGTTGCTTATCCCGATCATTTTGGTTTGACCGGATCGTTGTAAGTCTTCCATCGCAGCCCATACCTCCCAGTCGGGATCGGCCATTCCATTCAGGTACATCGGACCATGGAGTAAATAGGAATCGAGATAATCCGTGTGAAGATGTTCGAGCGAGTTCGCAAAGGAAGATCTGACCTGCGTGCCGAAATCCGCATGAGGGTCATAGGGCACGCGGTGGTCCTGCCCCTGCGGGTAAGTATACTTGCTCTGCAAAAAAAGATCTTCTCGCGGAATGCCTTGGCGTTTGAGTTCGACGAGTGCCTCACCCACCAATGCTTCGCAGTAATGCCTTCTCTGGTTGGCAGTGTCGATACCGCGAAAGCCTGCGGTCAGAGCTTTTTTTGTAAGCTCGGCGGTCCGCTCTTCCTTCCACGCGGTTCCATAAATAAACGGCGGAAGCTCAGCGTTTTTCATCTCTGTCGCAGGCTGTCCTTTCCTGCCAGGAGGCAGGTATTCCGAGCTTGTCCGCCTTTAAAGAATGGTATCCCAGAGACGCTTATAAAACTCTCATGTATGTTTTCCGGACTTGAGAATACGGGGTGTCTGACCAATGGCTTCTTCTTTCGAGAAACCGGTACACTTTTCAACCAGAGAAAAAAATAGGGCTGTCCCCTGTTCATTTGGTTTCTACTTGATCCTGAGCTTGCGCGCGGGAACTTCAAGCACCTTCCCGTTCTTGTAAATAACCACGGAATCCCCCGTTTTGGCATGGTCCAGAATGGCTCCGCGGACGGCTTCCTTGAGAGCGGCTTCCGCCAATTTAACGAGCGAATCGTTCGGTTTCTTTTTCATGAAGCACCTGCCAGTGATTTTATTTTAGCAAAGGACGGCTCCGAAATCACCACGTGCTTTTCCCCTAATCGGTACGCAACCGTTTCGGGTTTTGGAGTCGAATTGTCAAAAATCATCCAACTAGTTAAGAAACGCTCGTAAAGTTTAAATAGATTTTCAATGCCCCGGTGAAAGCGCCTGCGGACCACGGGTTCCGGAATGTCGTGCCCGCCTCGCCTGACGCGTTCCCGGATGCGCTTAATCGAAATTTCGACATTTGGAATCCATAGGAAAAAAAGATGAATCGCGTAGCCAGCCTGAATAAACTCGCGAAAAAGCTTCACATAACTTCGGCCCGCAAGGGTCGTCTCAAAACCAAAATCGACACCCCGCCCTGCCGCTTCTCGAATTTCATTCAGGAGAAGCTTGCCGGCTTTCAGTTGGACTTGGTCCGGGGCGAGCGGTGCAAGACCGCCCGCGATCAAATCGGCGTTGATGAATACTTTGCAATCCAGATATTGGGGAAGGAAGGTTTTTGCAAAGGTGGTCTTCCCGGCTCCGTTCGGCCCGGCAATAACATAAACAGACGCCTTTGTCTTAGCCTCGGACAAACTCCGCGGCGCCGTTTTCTCAACCACAGAACGCATCTCTTCGTAAAGCGTGTAATCGCGGTTGAGTGAAAAATATTTCCGGTTCCCGCTTACCTTGGACCGGAAAATCCCTTCACGTTCAAGATCCTGGAGATCGCGAGAGAGGTTGGCCGGATCAAGGCCGAGCAGGACCGCGATTTCTCTCAGATAGAGCTCCGCCCTCGGA
>JACOVU010000137.1 GCA_016177155.1 Candidatus Omnitrophota bacterium
CGAGCACGCCGATTTTCGCCTAGGCCGACCGCCTAAAATCGGCGAGCGCAGTACCAGCTCTCCTATAACTCTTTTATTGGAAGCTGGGACAGCCCTCACCTTCAATAAAATCTTATTAATGAGGGTGATGGGCAGGGAAGCGAAGAGAAATGCCTTGGCGGAAGGATTGTAACAGGACTTGTGTGATCATGTTTTCCCTTATTGACGGTTAGGAGGTAGATCAGTATCATCGAGGTATGTTGCCGCTATATCTCAAACAGATGGAAGTTGGGCCGATGCAGAACTTTGTGTATTTGGTCGGGGATCAAAATGCGCAAGAAGCGCTCGTGGTCGATCCCGCTTGGGAGGTAGAGGCGGTTTTAAAGGCAGCTCGCGAGGGGGGTTTTCGGGTGAAGGGTGCGCTCATCACCCACACCCATTTTGATCATTGTAATGGGCTGGAGGCCCTGCTGAGGCAGACGGACGGTACAGTTTATATTCACAAGGATGAAGCCGAGTTTCTTAAGGGGATGAAGGGCAACATTCGAAAAGTGGAAGGCGGAGACAAAATTAAGGTAGGGCAGGTTGAAATAGCGTTTATTCACACGCCCGGTCATACACCGGGCTCACAATGTTTCCTGATCGGAAATAACTTAATTTCAGGTGATACTTTGTTTATCAATGCTTGCGGCCGCTGTGATCTGCCGGGCGGAGACGCCGAAGAGATGTATCACAGCTTGAGTCGACTGGCTGATTTGGACGAACATACGATTCTTTATCCAGGGCATAATTATGCCGATGAACCTACTTCAACGATCGGAAATGAAAAACAGTTTAATCCTTATTTACGAACCGCAAACTTAGAAGATTTTTTAAAGTATAGAATGGGGTATTAGGATGGCAGGCGAAATTACACGTCAACATGTGAACTTTAGATTTTTTAGAGTTTTACCCGAGTGGCGTAGGCTTACAGAAGCCGAAAAAGAAAAGGGGCGTAAAGAATTTGCGGAAGTGGTTAAACGCTACCAGTCCAAAATGATCATTTTAAGTTATTCCTTGGTTGGCCTACGAGCTGAAGCTGATTTCATGCTATGGAGAATTTCCGAGCGGCTTGAAGATTTTAACGAAATGAGTTCGGCGTTATTGAAAACAGCGCTTGGGAAATATATTACCATTCCTTATTCGTATCTAGCAGTTACGAAACGTTCCATGTATGTAGACAAACACCAACACGAAGGGGCGGAATCAAGCCGTACCCATGTTGTTCCTGGCAATTCCAAGTATTTGTTCGTGTACCCGTTTATTAAACAGCGCCAGTGGTATTTGCTTCCGAAAGAGGAACGACAGAAGGCGATGGACGTTCATATCGCGATGGGACATAAGTACCCCTCCATCAAAATTAACACGACTTATTCGTTCGGAATCGACGATCAAGAATTTGTAGTTGCTTTTGAGGGGGATTCAGCAACGGATTTTGTGGATTTAGTCATGGACCTTCGTGAGACTCAGGCGAGTAAGTATACGGTTCGAGATACGCCCGCGTTTACGTGTATCAAAAAACCAATTGAGCAAGTGTTAGGGGATATTGGATGACTGAAGAAGAAGCTAAAAAGATAGCTCAGGAAATCTTCAGCAAAGCTTATGACCTTCAAATGGCAGGTGAGCTGGAAGATGCCATTGAACAATATAAGCGTTCGATCGAGATTTATCCGACTGCCGAAGCTCATACGTTTCTCGGCTGGACCTATAGCTTTCAAGGCCGCTACGATGAAGCCATTCAGGAGTGTAGGAGAGCGATTAAGATCGATCCTGATTTTGGGAATCCTTACAATGACATCGGCGCATATTTAATTGAGCGCGGGAAATTAGACGAGGCCATTCCTTGGTTTCAAAAAGCTATGACCGCGAAGCGTTACGACAATTATTGTTATCCCCATTACAATCTCGGTCGGGTCTACGAGCAAAAGGGGAATTGGCTTGAGGCGCTTAAGTGTTATGAAGCCTCTCTCAAAGCAAATTCAAACTACACGTTAGCTAGAAAAGCCCTAAACCGCCTGAAGGCGTTATTTAACTAACGATGTTGAACCAAGCTATTGGCTTTCTCAACTTGATGGTAGGAAGCATTTTCGCCTTTGGAACTTATCTGGCTTTTCACGACAAACGTATCAACACGATCACCTTTTTCGTTCTTCCCCTCGTCCATTTTTTTGCTGGTTTTGGCTTATTCAAGCTCAAGGCGTGGTCGAGATATCTGACTCTTTCACTGGCATGCTTTTATTTCATTTCCGGAATTTTCGCTTTGCAGAGCGTTTCATCCGTTGTCGATTATGTTCCGATTGCGCAGCTCATTCGTTATGTTCCTTTCGGGCTGCTTCGTCTCGCGTCTCCCTCCGTTGTCATTTTTGTTTTCTTGATGGTTCTCCCCGCCGTGACTGTTGCACTTCTAACCCCAAAACCGATCGCGGTTCGCTTTGAATCTTGGCTTGGAGGACGTTTCTCTTGGAGTGCGCCCCTTCCAGTCGTTGTGGCAAGTGGAATTATTTTTACCTATGCGCTTCTCATGCACTCAGATCTAGCGTCCTTTCTGTCTCCATCCGGAAGGAATGTATTGGGTTTTGAGTTTAATTCGCTCCAGTCGCAGATCTTGCATTACGTAGAGTTTTCTTTGCCTTTCTTTCTGGCCCTTGGTTTTGTGAGTAGCGGTCGGCTTGTTTTCTACGGGACATTGGCGTTTGCTTTGTATTATTGGCTTCCTTTTTTGTTGAGCGATACGAAACCTGCGTTTTTGAAGGATTTTAAATTTGTGTTTTTTGGAGCGGGTTGGGCTTTGACGGCTCTTTCCCTTTTAATTTATCGGAGTTTTTTTCTGGGCCACGGCGTGTGGTTAGAAAAGCGGGGTACTTCAAAACTGAAAGAGGAAACCGCACCGATTGGCGACACATTGAAACCAGTTGAAGAAAAAGTGAAGCCTAGGTTCGTTTTTGTTTTAGACCGGAGGTGGGTTTATTTGATTTTGGCTATTGCATTCGTGAGTTTCATTTCAGGGTCGATGGTTTATCTTTGGTCGAGCGGCAGGCTTAGCTTTTCAAAGGGCAAACGAAAACAATCAGTCTCACTAGGCCCGCCCAATTTTCGTTTCGAAGGTGCTTCGATTGACCGTCACGGTACGTTTGCTGTAATTCAGGGAAACGTGGTTCAAGTGGGTCAAACGGTTCAAGGTTATCAGGTGGAAGCGATCGAGTCCGATCGGGTGCTTTTGTCCAAAGAAGGGAAACACTACTCGCTTGATGAAAAAGGGAATTTAAAAGGAATGGTTTAAAAAAATTTTTTTGGGAAAAATGGAATTTTTCCTTGACGGCTTAAACTAAATTGGTATGATTGTTACAAAATTATAAAATTTCTCAAAAAAGCATTATTCTTGCCGATAAATAAATGAATCATTCCTAGAAAGAGCACCGTATAAAAAAAGGGGGGGTTTTGAGAGGTATCTGGCGTTTGATCGTTGTCTTTCTTTCCTTCTTGCTCATCTTCCCAAACTCGTCCTATTCGTTTTCCCTTCCTAAGCCTTTTCCTGGCGAAAATCAATCCATTTCGATTGTTGGCAGTACTGTTAGAATCAAAGGTTTAACCAGCCAGCGGAATAAGGCATCGATCAATGGTCAGGAAGTTCTCATCCAACCCGACGGTTCTTTTAATGAGGAAGTGATCATTCCGTTGGGCGAAGTAGAGATCGTGGTTCGCGTCGTTAATCCCGAAGGGGAGGCGAACCAATACATCAAGAAAATTACTGCCAAGGAAAACCATTTCTTTATGACGGGGATTGCAGACGGGACGCTTAATTTTTATGATTCGGCTTCGACCTTTCATCAAAAACGCGACTCCAAAAGGCGTGAGAATGGTTTTACTTCTGATGGGAAAGTTTCGTACTATGCAGTTGGGAAACTCCAGGGAAAGTATCTTTTTAAATCAGCGCTGGATACAGATAAAACGACGCAAGACAAGCTCTTTACGTATATCGATCGCGACAAGTATTATCCGATTTATGGGGACAACTCGACCGTCGTTTATGACGTGAACAGCCAAGGCCCCTTCTATGCACTTTTTGAATGGGATAAGTCAGGAGCTGTTTTCGGAAACTATCAAACTCAAATTGGGGAAGAAGATTCTAAACTTCTCAATTATAACAGGACGCTTTACGGCGCTAAGATCCACATGGAAACCCCGAAAAAGACTGTTTATGGAGACCCGCTTACGAAAATAACAGGTTTTGCGGCCGAAGCGAATCAACATGCAGGTCACAGTGAGCTTCTGGCCACAGGCGGTTCGCTCTATTATCTTCGTCACCGGAATATATTGGAAGGAAGCGAACAGGTGCGGATCGAAGTGCGGGATAAAGTGTCTGGCATGACGATTTCTTCCGAAGATCAGGCACACCTTGTCGATTATGAGATGAAATATGATGAGGGAAGAATTCTTTTTAAGAAACCTATTCTTTCCATAACACCCTCAGATACCATCATTAGCACAAGTATTTTAGAAGGAAATCCCGTTTATATTGTGGTTAATTATGAATATAAAAATCAAGAAGCCTTTCCTATGACCTTGGAAGATCTGGATAATAAAACAGGCGGCCTTCGCCTTTCTCAGCAGTTTGGGCACTACCTAAGAGGCGGTTTTACACATGTTCACGAAGAGCGGGATGGTAAGCATTACAGACTTTCAGGGGCAGATTCGACGGTAAAGCTTGGAAATTTCACGAAGCTCAACGCTGAAATTGCCCGATCGACCGCGGACAATGCAAGTTCGTATATTTCTTACAATGGAGGTTATGACTATACCACCGTCTCGACAGTAAATTTAGAAGACGGTCTGGCCATGCGAGTAGAAGCAAACAGCTCGCTTGGTGAATATATCGGAAAAGAAAAAGGATTCCTGGACTTTTCAGGCTATTGGCAAAAAATCAGTCGTAATTTTTCACCTACGGATACTCTTTTTGAAGCAGGTTCCAGAAAGTTTGGACTGGATTTTTCTCATCAATTGACTCCAGACGATCAATTAAGAATCCTCTTTGAGCGCTCGGAAGTGGAACCCCAGACTCAGACTGATAATCCAGCGGTTGAAAATCAACTTCAGGCACAAAGAGTTGAACTTTTGACAGGTCAGTGGATTCATCACTGGGAAAAATTTGATTTCACAAGTGAATATCAATTCCGAAACGAAGCCGAAGCTAAGGGTCCCATTACGGACGGTGGCAAAGGCCGGGTGAAAGGTCATATTCTTGGAGAACGCGTTACCTATCATTGGTCTGAGAAAACCTCACTTCATCTTGGGCAGCAGCTCGGAATTACAGATATTAATGATTCATTCACAACCACAGGCTTTTCCAGAAAAGTAAGCGATAAGCTTTCCGTACACGGCCAAGTGGGAGCAGGACCGCTTGGGAATTCCGTGTTGGCAGGGATCGAAAGAAACACGGGCCCCAAAAGTTCAGATTACTGGAACTATACATTAGCCAATTCCGCCATTGATGGGAAAACGTCAATTACTTCGTTTGGTTCGAACAGTCAAATTTCTGAGACCGCAAAATTGAGACGCGAAAGACAATTTGTGACTAGCGATACACGAGGGGTTTATCGGGCAGATCTTATGGGATATGAGCATCAAATAACACCAGAGCTTGCCTTCGATGCGACTTATCAAAGGAGAGATGAAAAACAGGACCCCTTGACCATTGATAGTTCTGAAGCACGGGACGCCACCGCCGCCAGGCTTTCCTATATTCTCCCTGATAAACTCAAATTTTATTCTAAGGCAGAGCACCGGCTTAATTCAAATGACCTTTGGCAGGTTTTGGTGGACAACGAAGCTGAATTTAAGCTCACTCAAGATATTTTTCTTTTTGGTGAACATGAATTTTCAAAGGCGAAGAAATCACTTTCTAGGATTGAAAAGTTTCAGGTCGCTCTTGCTTTTCGGCCTGTCCATTTCGACTGGTTTAACGCGCTCGTCAAATTTATTCGATTCAATGACCATCGGCCTGAAAATTTAGGAAGTGCCGATGGGGGGTTCTTAGAAGTGGAGTCAGACAGTAATGTGATTGCAGCCGAATATGCCCTTGATCTTCCCCTTCGGTTTCAAGTGGTTCAGAAGCTCGCCTTTAAGGATGAAGAATCAATCGCAATCAACCCAACCGCAACAATAAGATCGCCTGATGACCTTCAAGCTTTCCTTTGGATTCACCGCTTAAATTACCATTTGACAAATAGAATCGATATTGCAGGGGAATACCGAACCCTAAGACAAGAGGGTTTATTAGTCCAACAGAATGAGAGCGGTGTCTTATTCGAACTTACATTTCAAATCGTTAAACACATTGCCATTGGTGCTGGTCTTAATTTCACAAGTTTCAGCGAGGACCTCACCGCCCAAGACGATCGCAATAATAAGGGATTTTTCTTAAGGTTGCAGGGGAAGTATTGATGTCGAAAAAGAATCGATGCTTCGAGCATGAATCAAAGCGTACTTGGTACTATGTCCTCAGTGCGCTTTTCCTCATACTATTCGCTCCTCCCGCCTATGCTGAGATCGAGAATTTTCAAGCTGCGGATGTGGTTTTGGGGCAGTCGAATTTCACCGCGAGGACCTCCGGCACGACGCAGAACAACCTGAACAACCCGCGCGGCATATCCACCGATGGCCAAAAGTTATTTGTTGTGGATCAAACAAACCACCGCGTTCTCATTTGGAATTCTATTCCCACGACGAACAATGTACCGGCTGACGTGGTGATCGGGCAGCCAAATTTTACAAGCGGAACCGCCGACCAAGGAGGCGCAGCAGGCGCTAATACGTTGGATCTCCCAACCAGTGTCTTCTCAGATGGGAGAAGGCTTTTTATCGCAGATCGGAACAATAGCCGTGTGCTGATTTATAACTCCATTCCCAGCACAAACAACGCCTCGGCTGATGTGGTTGTAGGACAGCCAGATTTCACGACGACAGCGGGCGCTACCAACCAAACTACGATGAGCGGGCCCGCGGGAGTTTTCTCAGACGGCAAAAGACTTTTCGTTGCAGATCGTCAGAATCGTCGGGTTCTTATTTATAACTCCATACCAACCGCCAATGGCGCTGCTGCCGATATCGTGATTGGACAGCCGGATTTTACAACCTCAAGTGCTGGGACAACACGTGAAAAGATGAACTTTCCATTTGGAGTTTTCTTCGATGGGCAAAGACTTTTCGTTGCAGATACAACGAACCACCGCGTCTTGATTTTTAACTCGGTGCCCGCAACGAACGGAGCCCCGGCCGACGTTGTCATAGGCCAACCTGATTTTACAACCGGATCCTCTGGCGCCGCGCGAAACAAGATGAACCAGCCCCTCGCTGTTTCCTCGGATGGCAAGAGACTGCTTGTTTCCGATTTTACCAATAACCGTGTCCTTGTTTATAAGTCCATCCCCACCTCTAATAATACTTTGCCTGACCTTGTCCTTGGACAACCTGATTTTACG
>JACOVU010000138.1 GCA_016177155.1 Candidatus Omnitrophota bacterium
GCTTCGCTCAGGATGACATGGATTTTGTTAGATGTTCCAAAAGAAATTTCATATCTTGGGGAAGGTCTGAGGTAAAAAGTACTTTCTTCTTTGTTCTGGGGTGCGTAAATCCAAGTTCCTTTGCATGAAGCGCTTGGCGCTCAATGAAAGGAGATATCACCCCATACACCAAATCACCAAAGACTGGATAGCCTAAAGCCCTCAGATGAACTCGGATCTGATGGGTTCTTCCCGTTTCAGGCCGCGCCTCTACTAACGTGGCATTCTCGTAACGCTTCAAGACACGGAAGTTCGTAATAGAATGTTTGCCAATATCGGCTCGAATCACAACTTTTTTTCGGTTCGTAAGGGAACGACCGAGCGGCTCTTCGGAACGCATTTCATCATGTTGAACCACGCCCTTCACCACCACCCAATAACAACGGTTAACATGATGTTTCTTAAATTGCTCTCCCAAAAACCGATGCGCGGAATCATTCTTCGCAATCACCATAATGCCCGAAGTATCTTTATCCAACCGATGAACAATTCCAGGTCGAATGGCATCGCCAAGCGAAGAAAGCGATTTGGAATGATGGAGAAGTGCATTAACCAATGTCCCCTTCGGATTTCCAGCGCCAGGATGTACGACCATCCCAGGAGGTTTGTTCACAACGAGAATATCTTCATCTTCATACACCACATCGATCGGGATATCTTCTGCGCGGGTGAGTTCTACGGGTTCGGGTTCATAATCCAATTGAATTTGATCGCCAGGATTAATTTGGGTGTGGGGTTTTACCGCGCGTTCGTTCAACGTCACCTTTCCTGCTTCGATCAATTCCTTGATTTTCGTGCGTGAAAAAAGTTCGGTGAGCTCTTTCGCCAGATATTGATCGAGGCGAACGGAAGCTGTCTCAGGCGGAACGATATAAACTTTTTTTTCCATGAGAGAACTTAGAAATAAAAACCAAGAGTAAGGTAACCGCGATAGAGCCGATGCTGATCCATTGTGCCAAGGTTAAACCCATTAAAATCCTGGCGTTATCCCCGCGGAAGAATTCGATCACGAAACGTCCCATGGGGTAAAGAATAAAATAGGCGGCTGAAACGCTCCCTACGGATAACTTCTTTCGCGAAAAAAGCAGAAGAAAAAGAGCGAGTGCAAAACAAAAAGCCGCTTCGTAAAGTTGGGTAGGATGAACTTGAGATTCCAAAAATGGGAATGAAATTCCCCAAGGAAGGGTGGTTGATTTTCCAAAGCAACATCCATTCATGAAACAGCCGAAACGCCCAAAGCCTTGAGCGAAGGCAAGCGCTGGAACAAACATATCGAGCAACGAGAGAAAGGGAAGCTTCCTCAGTCGAACAAAAACTAAGAATCCAATCAATCCTCCAATCATTCCACCGTACACCACGATCCCCCCCTCCCAAATTTTAATGGCATCAAGAGGGGCGTTCTGAAATTGATCCCAAAATTGAATCACATAGAAAATCCTTGCTCCTACAAAACCGCTGATGACCGTAGCAATCGCTAAATCCACGATCACATCTGGATGGAGGGTTAATCTTCTCGCGCTTGAGCGCAGGAGTAAAACCGCGCTCAACACCCCCATCGCTACCAACACCCCATAGGAGTAAACTCGAAGTGGTCCAAAAGAAAAAAGAATCGGATGCATTAGCGGGCTCGCAACGTCACCCAAATAAATAGAAAAACACCGACGGTAATGAAAGAATCCGCAAGATTAAAAACAGGCCAAATCCGGAAATCAAGAAAGTCGATGACATGTTCAAAACGAATTCGGTCTATACAATTTCCAATTGCGCCGCCCAAAATAAAACCAAATGCCATCCTCTTCACAAAGGATTGATTTTTAAAAAACCAAGAGGCAACTAAAAGAATGAGTACGCTGGCTGAAATGAGAAACGTCCAAAACTGAGGATGATCCCTAAAAAGTCCGAACGCAATCCCTGTGTTTTCAACAAAACTCAGGTGAAAAACATTTGGGACAATCGGAACACTTGATTTCGATTTGAGAAATAAAAGGGCCAGGAATTTCGTCAGTTGATCGGAAAAAAGAACGAGGCCAGCGACACCATAGAGAGTTCGCATGGATACAAGAATTTATTGAGGGCGGGCTTTCTTTTCTTCTTCTTCTTTACACTTAATGCACAGTTTGGCGTAAGGAACAGCTTTGAGACGTTTAAAGCTGATCGGCTTCTCGCAATTTTCACAGATGCCGTATGTTCCCTCTTCAATTTTGTTGAGCGCTTCGTCAATACGATTCAAAACCGCCTGTTCGTTCGAAGCTAGATCGAGGGAAAATTCGCGATCGAAATTATCGGTCGCCATATCAGCCATGTGGAACGAATAACCTGAGAGATCGCCTGCGGCATCCCGCTGGCTGCGATTGAGGTTGTCGCGCTCGATGTGGTTGATGCCATCTGCAATTCTCGCACGTTCTGCTTTAAGCTGAGATTTTAGTTTCTCTAATTCTTCTTTTTCCACTCCACGACCTCTTTCTTCTCCCTAAAAGAAGAGAGGAATTATAACACCGCGTTTTCCCAAGTCAAATAAAAACAACTCATTTTGGAACGGACACATGTCCACCTGTTGAATGATCTTCGCGGACCATGCTTCCGTCACTCGCTAAAGCACTGTTTGACTGATACTTACCATTCAAGGTACGTTTATAAGCACGAATAAATGCTTCCACTACTTGGGGGTCAAATTGCGTTCCGGCACACCGTTTCAGCTCCTCGAATGCGGCATCGATTGGTTTCCCTTTGCTGTAGCAGCGCTTGGAAACAATCGCGTGAAATGCATCCACCACAGAGACAATACGCGCCTCAATGGGAATAACATCCTTTTTGATCCCGTCTGGGTAACCTGAACCATCGTAATTTTCATGATGATGCAAGACAATATTGGCAACTTCTTTAAATCCGGTAAGAGGTGCCAAAATTTTCGCTCCCTTCACAGGATGTTGACGCATAATCTTCCACTCTTCCTCGTTAAGCTTGGCTGGTTTCATCAAAATATGATCCGGAATACCGATCTTTCCTACATCATGAAGGTGAAGCGCCGCGACCAAAACATCTTTTTTGTGGCCAGCCAAATCGTAACCCATTTCTTTAGCGGTCATTAAACCAAGGCGTTCTACCCCTTGCAAATGACCCGCCGTGTAAGGATCTTTGGCGTTGACTTCAGCGGCAAGCGACATCACAATTTGATAGTATGTTTCTTGTTCCTTTTTTCTGAGCTCCGCGATTTCCTGAAGTCTTCGTTCCAGCTCTTGCTTTTGATGCTCCAATTCTTGATTCTTGGACAACAAATTTTCACGGTATTCCGCCGTCTTGATCGTCATGGAAGCATCGTTGGCCAATGTTTGAAAGAAAGAAATTTCTTCCAAAGAAAATGATTCTCCTTTTACCTTGTGACCCAACAGCAAAACTCCCAAGAGTTCATCTTTATAAAAACCGGGCACGCAAACACTCGCCTTCAGCATATCCATAACGTCTTTCAGCTCATTTAACTGCGATTTGAGAGATTGGCGATGTTGAAAGAGCTGTGTATCCTCCAACCAAATTTTGATTTGATGGGAGGAAAGGAAATACTTATTCAGTTTTAATTTGTGCTCTCTGCTCGAAAACCATCGAATGAGCGGGTTATCTCGGTCCAGTCTGACTAAACTGACTGGAATGCGTAAATCTCCTTTTGAATCGACAAAGATATACCTGGACTTCAATTGGTCGTACATCAGAATGGAAGCGTGAGTAAGTCCGACTTCCTTCACAATGAAGCGGACAATCATTTTGAGAAGTCGTCTCGGGTTTTTCACCCGAACCATCGTCCGTGCTGCATTTTTAAGCGCTTCTTGATAATCGTAACTTGTCATAGGGCACAAATTCCCTGCTCCAGATAATAGCACCTTTTGGATTCGATTTCCAAGATTGGCCCTAAAAAATTAATGATAAACAGTGGTAATACTGCTCTTGGAACAAACCTCTAAACGATTGGTAGGAAATAAGTTATATAAAACTACAAAACCTGAGAAACTCAAGGGGTGTTAGAACCGCTCAAGGATTCGAGTTTCTCCCGTACGTCATTTTCCAAGTATTCAAGACTGAGAGGCTTGGTAATGTAGTTGTCAGCGCCGAGACGAAGACACTCTTCGATCTTGTCGCGGGTCTCAAGAGCAGTCACCATAATGACTTTGGTGCGGGGAAATTTCTTTTTGACTTCACTTAAAACCTGAATTCCGTCCATGCCGGGCATTTTAATATCAAGCAGCATCACTTGAGGTTTGAATTCTTCAACTGCCTTCAAAGCGGACTGGCCCGAGGAGGCAACCCTCACATCATAATTTCTCTCTTCAAAAAAACTCTTGAGGAAATCACAAATTTCAGCCTCATCATCTACAATTAACAGTTTCATTGTGCCTACCTCCTCTTTCTGCCAACGTTCCTACATTAATATTATCTTTTGAACTTAATTCTTTCAAGACCTTCTTAAGGAATCGATTCATTCCCAGCTGGAATCGAGGGATTCTGAATCATTTCCCCAGAACCTTCCTCAGATTCCTTTTCGCAAGGCAGTTCGATCAGGAAGGTTGTTCCCTCTCCCGCCTTACTTTCTACTTGAATCGAACCATGATAACGATGGACGATTTGTTGCGTCACAAATAATCCCAGACCGCTTGCCCCCTGTCTCGTCGTAAAAAAGGGGTTAAACACCTTCGCAAGGTTGGCTTCTGAAATTCCTTGGCCCGAATCTGAAACTCGAAGCTCGATCCTATCGTCGCTTTTTCTATATCGAACCAGTACTTGAACCATCCCCTTTGTCCCAATGGCTTGAACCGCATTGAGAAACAAATTGAGGAACGCCTCTCTGAGCTCCCCCATATTGCCGTACCATTTGGGGATCGGATGCTCAAAGCGCTTGATGACTTGGATTTGATCGAGCGAAACTTGATATGACAAAAGAGCGATTGTGTCATTCACAAGCGTCTCAAAGTCGATCTCTTCCTTGATCGATTTCCTGGATTCGGAAAACATGAGCAGCTTTCTAGTAATATCGGCCGCCCGTTTTGTTTGCTTAACTATGGTCTTCAAGACATCTGCCACCTGTTCATCATAAGGAATCTGATCCCGCTTCAGAAGCAAAACCTGAGCTTTGCCTGAAATAATGGTCAGAGGGTTGTGAATCTCGTGGGCAATGCCTGTGGCGAGCTGGGAAATTGCCGTGTGCTGTGCCGAATGAAGAAACTCCGTTTGAATCTTGAGGAGTTCTTGATTCGTTCGTCTCAGGTCCTCAAAAAGCGTCGAATTCCGAAAAGCCACAGCCGCCTCCTTGGCAAATTCAAAAAAGCTTTTTACTTCCTGGGGCGTAAATGACTTAGAAGTCTTCGGCATTAAATTGATAGAGCCTATTAATTCGTTTTGAAAAATGAGAGGGACAACACAGGAAGCTTGAAGCAGTTGAAATTCATCCCGGAGTTGATTGGCCTCCTGCCAGGAAAAAGAGTGGACGAGCTTTTCACGTTCCAAAGGCATTCGATGAATCTTGAGGAGTTCGATGAGCAACGAACTTGACCCAAATTTCAACTGACGCCAAACCGCAGGTTTCAATCCAAAAGCAGAAACGATCTTGTAAGTACCCGTGGACTTATCTAAGAGGAGAATGGAGGCGCTCTGGACTTGAAGAACTTCCCCAAAGGTGTTGACCATGAGATTGGTAAGTTCGGAACGGTCCAAAATCTCTGAGATGGACTTCGCCAGTTGTGCCAAAACAGAATGGTCACCCACATTTGAGCGAAAGAACACTTCTTTAAAGAAGAAACTAACCAAGTAATCGACTGGCTTGTACAGAAGAGAAATGAATAAAGCAGAGATAACCAAAATGGGAATCTCACTTGAAAAAAGGTCGGACCTAAAAAATTGAAAGGCGATAAATCTGAAAAGCGAGTAAAAGAAGAAAACAAAAATGAAAAGAGCGAGAGTGACTGCCGCCCGTCTCAAGAACCGTTTTCTTCTCTTGATATAGAGATTGATCATAAGAGCTGTCATTCCATTATCGGATGTTTCACCTTATTTTTTAAGCTTAATCCCACCACCTGCTTTACCACCGAAGGTGGATTATTTATCGTAGGAGACCGTAACATAAATAATCAGCCCTACGGGCTAAAAGCAGGTGGTGGGATAAATTGCTTCCACACACCGTTCACAAAGCGTCGGATGCTCGGGAAAGTTCCCAACTTCAACCGAGTAATTCCAACACCTGTCGCACTTTTTTCCATCCGCTTTCTCGACTGTAATCGTCAAGCCCCCCTCCACTTCCTCCATTCCCTCCCGACTTCCATCAAGCCAATGAACCTGGGAGGCAATGAACACCCGTCTCAGTTCATTCAAATTCGATTGGAGCACCTTTTGAATTTTTGGATCATTCGCGCCAATATAGATTTTGGCGTCTAAACTCGACCTGATAAGCCCCTCAGATCTTTTCTTCTCAAGCGACGGCATGATCGCATTGCGAACCATTCGGATTTTATCCCATTCGTTAAAGGAAGAACTTACAAATGGTTTCTCGAGGACCTCAAGTCCTGCTTCATGAACGGATGTTACGCCTTCTTCGATCGGAAAGGATTGCCACACTTCATCCATCGTAAAAGCCAAAATGGGAGCAAATACTTTCACCAATCTTGAAAGGGTTTCGAAAAGTCCCGACTGAGCAGACCGCCTTAAAAACGAATCTTTGCGCGCCGTATAAAGCGTGTCTTTCAACACATCAAAATAATAAGAGCTCAGATCGAGCGAACAAAAATCATGAAGCCCTTGGAACACCGCGTGAAAATCATAAGCGTCATATTCTTCAATGACATTCTGAATCAACATGTCCACTTTCGTAACCGCCCATTGATCAAGCGGGTGAAGTTTTTCAAGCGCGATTCGGTCCTTCTTGGGATCAAAATCAAACAAGTTGCTCAACATATATCGGAAGGTGTTTCGAACTTTGCGGTATTGGTCGGTAAGTTGTTTTAAGATTTCTTTGGAAAGCCGTACGTCAAATTGGTAATCGCATGAGGACACCCAAAGCCTCAAAATGTCCGCGCCAAACTCTTTCATGACATCCTGAGGACGAACCACGTTGCCAGCCGATTTCGACATCTTCTTTCCTTCCCCATCGACAACAAAACCATGCGTGAGAACACCTTTGAATGGAGATTCTCGGTCGAGTGCGATCCCCGTGGTGAGCGCACTTTGAAACCACCCGCGATGTTGGTCTGAGCCTTCCAGATATAAATCTGCGGGATAACCAAGCGTCTTTGATTTCTTAAGCACAGCTTGATGACTCACCCCCGAATCAAACCAGACGTCAATAATGTCTTCTTCTTTTTTAAATTCATAACCGCCACATTTTGGACATTTGAACCCGTCCGGCAAAAAATCAGTTGCGGAACGGGAAAACCAAGCGTCCGCGCTTTCAGTCTCAAAAATTTTGGTGAGCTTCTCCTTGAGTTCCTTGACAAAAAACGTATTCGGACACTTCGTACAACGAACAATGGGAATCGGAACGCCCCAATAACGCTGGCGCGAAAGACACCAATCAGGCCTTGTCTCCACCATTGAGCCAATTCGGTTCTTCCCCCAATCGGGCGTGAATTGAATCTTTTTTTGAATGGTTTCTCCCAGGTGCTTTCGTAAATCTTGGTGGTCGATTTTCAAAAACCATTGAGGTGTTGCACGGAAAATAATGGGTTTCTTGCATCGCCAGCAATGGGGATAGGAATGTTGGTAATCTTCAACGTGCAGAAGTGCTCTCTTTTCCTTCAAAAGCTCGACAATTTTCTCATTTGCTTTGAACACATTAATTCCTTCACACGGCAGAAACTCTTTCGTAAACCTTCCCTTCTCATCCACGGGCGAAATAATCGGCAAACCACATTCAAGATGGCCATAGTGATAATCTTCCTCCCCATGCCCCGGTGCAATGTGAACAATTCCCGTACCATCTGTGTTTGAAACATAATCTGCGAGAATAACCTTACCAGGCCTTGGGAGAAAAGGATGTTGAATTTCACTGCCTTTTAAAATCGCACCTTCAATCTTTCCACGTTTTTTTGGATGATCCCATCCTAGCTTCATTGCCACTGATTCAAAAAGATCTTCAGCAACTATAAAATTCCCGCGAGGCGTTTCTACAAGCAAATAATTAAGCTTGGGGTGCACGGCTAGTCCAACATTCGCTGGTAACGTCCAAGGCGTAGTCGTCCAAACCAAGAATGAGAAAGTAGTTTTTGCAAACTCCTTTAAAAAATCATTCTTTAAAAATGGGAACACCACATAGACCGACTTTGATACTTTATCTTCATATTCCAATTCAGCATCGGCGAGGGCGGTTTCGCAATCCCAACACCACGGAACAGGCTTTAGGCGCTGCTCGACGAAACCTTTTTCATAAAGTGAGATAAATGATTCAGCGATGGTGGCTTGATAAGAATGATCCATCGTTCGGTAAGGATGTTCCCAATCTCCAAAAACGCCAAGTCTCTTAAATTCTTTGCGCTGAATGTCAATGAACCGCTCCGCATATTGACGTGCCTGTTTTCGAAACTCGACGCGTTCCACTTGGTCTTTGCGTTTGCCCATTTCTTTCAGGCACTGGTGTTCAATCGGAAGGCCGTGGCAATCCCAGCCGGGCACATAAAGCGCGTTGAAACCGCGCATCGTTTTGTATTTGACAATGATGTCCTTTAAAATTTTATTGAGCGCATGCCCAATATGGATATTCCCATTTGCATAAGGCGGCCCGTCATGAAGAATAAATTTTTGGCGTGAGCCGCTCCACTTCTTCTGAATGCGCGCGTAAAGATTTCCCTCTTCCCAAAGCTTAAGGCGCTTGGGTTCCGATTCCGGAAGACTCGCCTTCATCGGAAAAGAAGTCTGAGGAAGATGGACGGTGTCCTTGTAGTCTTTTTTGCTAACTGACATGAGGTAATTGATGAATGAATGATTCTACGAGTTGATCTAATTTCGGCCCTGCTTGTGCTGCCGTACGAATGATTTCCTCGATATTAACAGGCTCTAAATGATCGGGGTCGCACACATCAGTTACCACACTGAGCCCCAAGATTTCAAATCCAGCATGAACTCCGACAATCACTTCAGGGACGGTCGACATTCCTACCAAATCCGCACCGAGTTGACGCATGAAGCGGTATTCGGCACGCGTTTCCAAATTAGGACCTGTAATAGCGAGATACGTTCCTCGCTTCAGCGAAACCCGTTTGGATCTAGCTGCTTCCTCTGCAACCTCCATAAGCCGTTTTGAATAAGGTTCGCTCATATCCGGAAACCGAACGCCCAAACGGTGATCATTCGGCCCGACCAAAGGGTTGACGCCCATGAGATTGATATGATCTTCAATCAACACGATCTCTCCTTTTTTGTAAGAAAGATTGAGGCCTCCTGCCGCATTAGAAACCACGAGGATTTTCGCTCCGAGTTTCCTCAATACCCGAACGGGAAAAGTCACCTGTTCCAGGGTATAGCCTTCATAATAATGAAACCGGCCGTCCATCACCACTACCTTCTTCGCGCCCAACACGCCGAAAAGAAGTTTTCCCGCATGAGACTGAACGGTGGAACGTGGAAAATGAGGAATTGACTCATAATCAATCGCGATTTCTTTGGTGACTCGTTTCGACAAATTACCGAGTCCCGTTCCTAAAATGATCGCAATATCGGGCCGAAAAGCAGTTTTCTGCCAGATGACACGGACCGAAGCGTTGATTTTATTAAACAGGTTTGATTTGCCAGAAGTTAGAGCCACTGCTAAGCTCCAAATCGGTACGCCAGCTGTTGCAAAACCCCTACCGCAAAATGATCGATAAAAGTCAATAGAACGAATGCCACCACAGGCGAAAAATCAATCATGCCCACTTGTAAAGGCAGTTTCCTGAGCGGAAGCAGAATAGGATCAGTCACGCGATAGAGAATATTCACGGGTTCTGAGAAAGGACTCACTTGAAACCACGAGAGAACGATCCGAATCACCAAAAGAAAATAAATCACCTTAAACAACATGGAAAACAAAACCGCAAGCGAAGCAAAAAATTGACCGATAATAAACATAACACCCCCTTATTTTACAATTGGTTGAGCTCGCGAGCTCTTTGGACGGCGCGCCTCACCGCCGAGATGAAGAGGTTTGAAAAACCTCGTTTTGCTAAAAACCGAAGTGCGGCGTCTGTTGTTCCTTTCTTGGACGTCACCTGTTTCCTGAGTTCTTGAGGACTCAAAGCAGAAAGTGAAGCGAGCTTTGCAGCACCCAAAGCCGTTTGAACGGCAAGCAAACGGGCTTCTTTCTTGCCAATCCCGCCCCGTTCAGCCACTTGAACGAGAAGTTCCATTAAAAGAAAAAAGTAAGCAGGGCCGCTGCCGCTGACTGCCGTCACCAAATCAAAGTGCTTTTCTGGGAGTCCGATCACCTCACCACAACTTAAAAAGATCGACCGAGCGATGTAAAGCGCCCCTTGATTGGTAGATGTAATCGCTGTAATCGCCTTCCCTACCTGAGCTCCTAAATTGGGCATGGCACGTACCACCACAGCATGAGTTCCTAAAAACCGTTTCAGTTTTGTGATGGGCGTTCCAGCCAAAATACTAATAACGACGTGCCCCTTTCTCAAATCCCTCTTAATGTCTGAACCGATCTGGTGCAAATCTTGAGGCTTCATGGCGAGCAGGATGACGTCTGTCCGGCGCACAAGATCCGAATTGCTTTTCGCAACACCAACACCAAATTTCTTCTTCACTGAAAGACTTCTCGAATGAATCGCATCGTGAACCCAAACCTGACGCGGCTTGGCAATCTGGTTGCGGATGAGCCCTGTTAAAATAGCACTGCCCATATTCCCACAACCGATGAATCCAATTTTTTGATTAATTTTTCCCATATTTTCTGTAGGGGCGCAATTTATTGCGCCCGAGATTAAATTTGAGGGCGTGATAAATCACGCCCCTACATTTTATTTCTCGGCCCAAAGACAGCGGTTCCAATTCTCAATAAATTGGCACCTTCCTCGATTGCGATTTCAAAATCCGAACTCATCCCCATGGAAAGATAACGCCAATCTACATCTGGAAACTTAAACTTGAGATCATCCCTTAACAAACGAAGTGCCCGAAACGATCCTCGAATTTGGCTTTCCTCCGCTGTATTTGGCCCGATGGTCATCAAACCTCGTATTCTGATACGGTCAAAAGCTGAAATTTCTGAAACTCCCTCTTCCACTTTATCTGGCGAGAAACCGTGTTTCGTCTGTTCCTGAGAGGTATTCACTTGAAGCAAAACCTCTACCGCTCGATTGTGTTTCTGGGCTTGCTTTTGAATCTCTTGAGCCAAATCCAGGCGATCACAAGAATGGATTAAAACCACCTGGCCAATAAGAAACTTAACCTTATTCGCTTGAAGTGAACCGATGAAATGCCATCTAATATCCGAAGGCAAATGCTGCTTTTTTTCTATGAACTCTTGTACTCGATTCTCACCAAAGTGCCGCATCCCAAATTCATAAGCTTCTCGGATACGTTTCGGCTCTACTCCCTTTGTCACTAAAATGAGCAAAACTTCCTCAGGATTTCGTCCTACTCTTTGACACGCTCGCCCAATACGTTCTTTCACATCACGCAAGCTGCGCATAAATGTTGTACTCTAACACAGCTTATTTCAATAATCAACGCTCTGAAAACTTCTCCTAATATCACTTTTAAATACTTCCTTATCCCTAAGAGAATGTACCTAAAAAAGCTGTGATCGCCTGCAATTAGAGTTCTTTAACCCGTTTCAAAACTAACCCTTTCAAAAACCGATAGTTTGAAACGAGACATAACGGATGTTAAAGTTTAAGTAGCGAATAGAAGGGGTGTTACGAGTGACTCTCTGGAAAGTAATGAAAAAAGCTTTAATGCTTTGCCCGTGCTTGATGGTGGTACTGCTCTCCATGCCAAAAATGCTGGTGGCAGAAGATGCGATTGCTGTTCCTCCAAGTGAAGCAAGCTCTGTCATTAATCTAGAAGGATCTAGTCCTGCAGATAACATCACTATCGAAAACGGGTTGGTTAAAATTGAAACGAGCAACGTTTCCGAATCGGTATCTCAAACACTGGTTGAACAGGGAGTGATCACAAACGGTTCAGAATCAGCTAATGCACCAGACGCTCGGTTAGCGACGGTGGAACAGCCGTTTCAACTCAATGAGGCTGTTAATGACGTTCTTAGAAATGACATGGCAAGTCTAAAAATCAATAACTCTTCGTTTCAGACAAGTACACCCGTACAAAATAGTGGCGTTGCTGGCGGCACACGAACCGGCAGATTTGAAACTGACTAAGAGCGCCTAACAAAACTGTCATCCCCGAACGCCTTAATCGGGGATCCAGAGTGTGGATTCCCGCTTTCGCGGGAATGACACGACTTTTGTTAGGTGCTCTAAATATCAGCATAAAGCTCATTCAATTGAACGACTCATACCTTCTTTTGAAAATATCGCTCAGAAAAAAACTACACTGCGAAAGTTCCTCCTTAATGTACTTCCTTGATGTACTTTTAAATACTTCCTTATCCCCTAAAAGAATGTATCTAAAAAGGTTGTGATCGCCTGCGGTTAGAGTTCTTTAAGTCGTTTAAAAACTAACCCTCTCGAAAACCCATGACTTGAAACGAGACATGGTCGGTGTTAGAGTTTCAGTAGCGAATAGGAGGTGGCGCGAGTGAATCTCTTAAAGATCGCGAAAGCAGCTTCGATGCTTTACCTGTGCCTGACAATGGTACTGCTCTGTACGCCAAAAATGCTGGTGGCAGAAGATGCGATTGCTGCTCCTCCAAGTGAAGCAAGCTCTGTCAGCTCTGTCATTAATCTAGAAGGATTCAGTCCTGCGGATAACATCACCATCGAAAACGGGTTGGTTAAAATTGAAACGAGCAACGTTTCCGAATCGGTATCTCAAACACTGGTTGAACAGGGAGTGATCACAAACAGTTCAGAATCAGCTAATGCACCAGACGCTCGGTTAGCAACGGTGGAACAACCGTTCCAACTCAATGAGGTTGTCAATGACGTTTTTAGAAATGACATTCCAAGTCCAAGAATCGATCCAATTCTAAGAAGCGATAAGCCTTCGTTTCAGGCAAGTCCACCAATACAAAATAGCGGCCCTCCTTCTGGCAGCGGAGGAGCCGGATTGCTTTTTCCACACATACCGCGACGAGGACGATGATAATTTGGAGTTGAATGCGTTAGCAATTGTTAAAAAGTAAAATTATTTTCCTTCCACGTAAAATATAGTAGTATAAGCCATCATGGTTCTCGATCCACCGCGCGGACTTGTTAAAAACACAAGTATTTTAGACAGTGTTAAAGAAGTTTTATCTCGCTTTTTTTTCCGGTTTTCATTTCTTCTGCCACCCCTTGTAGGCTGCTTGCTCATCCTAGGGTTAAATTCATTCGCTATTAGATCCCCTTTTTTAGATCGCGCTGAAAACCTATTCTTTGACGCCTTTCTGAAATATCGTCCAACTATACGCACTAATCCCTCAATCATATTTATCGAGGTTTCAGAAGACTTGATCCGAAGCATGCCTACACTTCCTGTTCCCTGGCGATATCACGCTGCTCTCATCCATATTCTCAACGAGTGGGGGGCGAAAGCAATTCTTTTCGACATGCTTTTTCCAAAACCAACACAGCCGCTGGACGTAGAAGCACTAAGGCAAGCTATTGAAAAAAGTGGCCGCGTCTACCTTCCTGTTCTCGTAGAGTACCAACAAGGTGAGAAAGTTTGGCAGCATTCTATTCCTGAATTTGAACGAGCCGCAAAAGGTATTGGTCATGTTAACGTGTTGCCAGATAAAGATGGTGTATTTCGAAGCATCGCGCCCGTCTTAAGCCATCAAAACGAGACTTATGAACATCTCGGCCTACTCCTTGCAAGAGATTTTCTTGAAAAAGAAGAGGTTATCCAGCGGAAATATTTGTTTTCTAGAGAGGGAAAAGAATTTTTCCTGATCAATTGGGCAGGTAAGTGGGTAGAAACTTTCGAGCACTATTCGTACCTGGATGTGTTAAAAAGCTTTAAGGCCCAAACGATCGGCGAGAAACCATTATTATCTCCCGAAACGTTTAGAGAAAAAATTTGCTTGATTGGGGTCACCCTGTCAGGAGGGGGCGACATCAAATCAACACCGCTTGAACCCACTTACCCGGGCGTAGGAACAATCGCTAACGTCATTAACATGGTATTAACGAATCAATTCATCCGCCCCGCCCGCGCGCATGAAGAGGTAGCTGCATTATGGGTACTTTCTTTACTGACCATGATCTGCATCATTCCATTTCGAACTTTGTTCTCCCCCATTGCAATAGCCGTGTTAAGTCTTCTTTGGATTTTAGGATCATTTCTTGCCTTTTGCAAAATTGGAGTTTGGTTCGCAACGGTTCATCCACTGACGGTTGTTTTTGAATTGTCCATTTTTTCAAGCGTCTATTCGAAAATAACAACCGACCGAGAACGCACGCGCTTTTTTCAACTCGCCACCAAAGACGGCTTGACAGGCCTTTATGTCATGCGGCACTTTCATGAGCTTATGAAAAAGATAATCGAATATGCTTGGAAAACAGGCAAACCTCTTTCCCTCATGCTGATTGATACCGATCAATTCAAAGAAATCAATGATACCTACTCCCACTTAGCGGGAGATGAGGTGCTTAAACATGTGGCACAAACGATTCTTTCTTGCATTCGAGGAGAATCCGATGAACGGGAAGGTGACATAGCAGCTCGATATGGCGGCGATGAATTCATTGTGGCAATTTTAAATATGGATGCACAAGAAGTCGCCTTCAAAATTGCAGAACGGCTGCGGAAATCAATAGCAGAAAAACCGCTTAAATGGCACGAGAGAGAAATCCCAATCACAATCAGTATTGGTATCTCCGCGCTCCGTAAAACCGACAAAAATATCGAAGAACTGATTCGGAGAGCCGATCAAGCTCTCTACCGAGCCAAAGGGCAAGGCCGAAATCAAGTCTGCCTCGAATAATCGCTCCTCTAAAATTCTCCTTTCGAGCCGATAAAAACAAATATAGAATAAGGCAAACAGCTTATCTATGCAGAGACCCTTCTCTTTATTCTTATTTCGACTCATTGGATGTCTCTTCACGCTTTCCTTGATCACAACCCCTTCAAGTTCCTACGGGCAAAATTCCTTTGACTCGGGTTCAATTTCGGCCACTGAGCAAACGGCGGTCACGCAAAAGAAAATGAAAGAGGAAGAAGAAAAACGAAAGGAAGAAACCTTTAAAGAAACTCGGGTTGAGGTTCAAGTAGCGCCAGAAAGAAAACCAGAAGCCGTTCCCCAAATTCAATTCTTCGTCAAACAAATTCATCTGTCAGGCAATACCATCTTTACGTTGCAGGAGTTGGAAAAGCTAGTCGAACCTTACGAAAATCAGGAATTGACTCTTGAAAAGGTTAAGGAGCTCACTAAACAGATTACCCAAAAGTACCACGACCGAGGATATCGAACAAGCTTTGCCTACCTTCCCCGCCAAGAATTTCGCGAAGGAGATCTTAAGATTGCAATTTTGGAAGGAAAATTAGGTGAGATTCTCGTCCAAGGAAACCGCTTCTTCAGAAAACACAGAATTCGTTCCTATTTCAAAATGCACGAAGGAGAAGTCTTGAATGTCAAAAAAATCGAGCAAGCGCTCCGATATCTCAATGAACATTCCGACCGGAAAGTCCGTGTCGAACTCAAAGCGGGCAAAAAACCAGAAACCTCAGATGTTATAGTCATCGTCAAAGACAAACTGCCACTCCACGGTGCATTCCGATTTGACAATGAAGGAGTCGAATCCTCGGGCGAACTCCGCTACCGGTTCACGCTTTTTGACAAAAATCTAACGAGTTTGGATGACACCTTCTCAATTGGAACGGTATTCGGCCAATACTTTGGATTTTTATTTACCCAATATGAACTCCCGATTCCCCAAACGCGATCCAAAATCACAGGAAGCTTCAGCCACGGCCAAGCCACCCCCAAAAAAGACATCAAGCCTTTTGGCGTCAACAGCGTCTCCCAAGCCTATAATATGGGTTTGGAGCAAAGCCTCTTTCGTACGGCCCGCTTTTCTATGGATGTCGGAGGTGGTTTCGAGCTCAGGGAAAGTAGAACGCTCGTCGAAGCCAGAACCTACACGCGGGAACGCCTAAGGATTTTGCACGTCGATCCGCGAATCCTCTGGGCCAGCCCTTGGGGAATTCTTACCCTAGTCAATGAATTCCGATTTGGATTCAATGCCCCAGGAGCATCGATTCACGCCGATCCTGATGCGGCACGGCAAGGTGTTGAGCCCAACTTTTTTGTCTACAGCGCGAGATTTTTCCACGTTCACAAAATGCCTCGTAACACAAAACTTCACCTTCAAGTTGAACTCCAGCATCCTTCGCGCAAACTCCCATCCCAAGAGGCTCTGTACCTGGGCGGAGCGGCCAGCGTCCGCGGTTATCCCGAAGGAGACTATTTGGCGGATTCGGGAATTCGCTATAGTCTCGAATATCTCTTCCCCATGTTGATCTTCCCAAAGGAATGGCGGCTTCCCTTTTCAAAAGTAACTCTTAGGGAACAAGCAGAATTCGTTTGCTTTTTCGACGAAGGATATGGACGCTTGAGAGGCCCTTCGCAATTTGAAGCAAGCTCGAGACATCTAATGGGAACGGGCGGCGGTGTACGCTTCAAGATTCACGAAAACATCTTTGCCAGAGCGGAATGGGGAGCAGCCATCGGAAATCATCCGCTCCGCGCGGGAAACCGCCACGAATTCAATTTTAGAATTCAAATGGAACGGTAAACGAAACTCATGTCATTCCCGAATGTTTCCGTCGGGAATCCACGTAGATTCCCGCTTAAAGATTGCGGGAATGACACCTTTTAAACTAACTTACGAAAACCCTCCTCAAGCTGATCGAGCTTCCCGCGGGAAATGAGAAGTACCGTCTTCTCATCTTCTCCCAACGCATAATAGGCATCTCGGCCCGCCGCTTCACGGCCTTGGATCAAGGCTTGTTTTGAACCATCCTGAAATTGAACCTTGATTTGACGGCGTGGCGGATCAAAACCAAAACGGGGATCTTTCGCGTTTTCGTCATCGAGGAATTCCTTCACAAACAAATTGCTTAACGCCACCAAAAGCGCATCGATCGCATCGCTTCCAATCGTTGCTTTAGCAGGTTTTTGAAGCAACCATTCTTTTCCTTTCTTTTCGATCACGTACTCACGTTTCTTAGACATAAAGTGGATTGACTGAATCTCTTGACCCAAAAGCGAAAAAAGTTGCTTCTTCCTCAGCGAGTAAAGCGTTTTATCAAAAGCCATCAAAAAATGTTCATGGACCAAAAAATACTTAGACTCATTGTCCCATTTGGCATAAGCGCCCTTGACAAGAGCGGCGTCTTGCCCGATCAGAAGACACTGATCTTGAGACCGTTGATTCGTCCTAACACAGACGGTAAGTCTCGGTTTGGTAAACCCAAATTCTTCCATCTGTGAATGCTCGAGTGAAAACTGACGAAGCCTTGGAGCAAGTTTCAGCAGAGTAACAAGTCCATCAATCACGAGGGACTCGGCAGGATAGTCCACGGGCTTTGTGATGTCCCAACCTTTTTCTTTTTTTGCGATTTCGATTTCGCTCGCTTTCGCTTGATCTTTAAGGACGATACGCAAAATCGATTCGCCGGAACTTAATGGGAGAACTCGTTCCTGCGTAACCTCGGGTGAGAAAGCAAAAAAACGACCCCCAGAAGGCGGTTTGGCCACCTTCCAAAAATAAAAAAGAATAAGAAGGCCAAGGATAAGAAAAAAAACAAGGGTTCTTTTTAAATTCATCTTCCAAATTGACGCAGCTTACTTAATGAAAACGTCTCCTCCAAAACACAACGGAAGTGCCTGCCAACAAGAACGCTAACGGAAGGCCCAAAACGGGCACATAAAAGACGAATTCTTGATCGGTTTCCTTCAGATAAAGCGGGGTAATTTTCCGAGCGCGCGGCCGAATGGCAATGGCGAGTTCATCCCCTGAAAGCCAGGCGATGGTATTCAGAAAAAGATCTTTGTTTCCCGAAAGATTGAGGCGTCCATTCGTAACGAAATCGCTATCTCCAAAGACCACGACTCGGCCGCCTGTCCCTTCCTTCTTTTGAACGGCGACAGCTAATGGCACTGGACCTTTCTCATCTTTTTTCGGATCGAAAGCAACTTTCCCTACTTCTAGATTTTTGAGATCCGTCTCCGCCCAGCTCCCCGGCCCTGTCCACGCGATTTCGGTAACTTCTAAATTCTCAGATGTTTTCTGGACTTGGCGTACCGACCTAGCAATCGGGAAAAAGGAGGTTAATCTGAAACCTTTCGTAATGGCATGCGGTTTATATTCGGTCACCATGGGCATCAGAAAATCACCGCCCAAAACCGTGGTGAGTTTGTCCACAACCACATCAGACCCAAGTTGAATGCCATACCCCTTGAGAAATTGTTCCAAATTCTTGCCTTCCCCAGGATTTACGGGATCAATCAGCGCCAGAAGATTACCGCCACCGTCCACATATTTTCGAATCAGGTCAAGCTCTTCAAGGAGCAAATCAACCTTCGGGCCGCCCAAAACCAATAGATCCGTTCCGCGAGAAATCTTGTCTCTTAGAAGAATGGTTTCTTGAACCTCATAATTAAAATCAACGAGCTTCTTCTTGAGAAGTCCATAACCTCGTACCTCTTTTTCTTCGGCAAGCGACGGGCCGCCGTGTTCTTTCGTGAACGTGAGACGTTTGGCTTCTTCGCGCAAGAGCTTCGCCAAAATGTTGGTGACCGCTTCCTCAGTGATTTGATTGGTTTTCTCGCGTTTCCCTTTCACTTCAATGACGGTTGTGCCATACGTATCAATTCCAAATTGCTTCACCTTCCCGGGCACGCGATCAGGGTCATAAAACTCATAATGAAAACGGGGGTGGCGGTAGGCATACTCTTTTAAAAGATCTTCCAGAAATGCTTTAGAAGGAAGATCCTCCCGGAAAAAAGCATAAACGCGGATGGGTTCGGATTGAAGCGCTTCCAAGACTTGAAGCGATTGAGGAGCAAGGCTATACACTTTTCCTTCGCTCAAATCAAAGCGGTGGCGGTAATTCCTTGCAATGAGATACGCGAACACCGCAATCAACAAAGCGGTGAGAACGAAAATGGCGAAATGAAAGTTTGAAAAAGCGCTCTTTCGCTTACTCATTACCGCTTCCAACTCCTGATTTCAAGTCTCGCTAACGTCGCAAAAAGGAAAAATGAGATGAAGAGAATAAAAAACACAAGGTCTTTGGTGTCAATGATTCCCCGCGTTAAATCTTGGAAGTGTTCTACCAAAGAAAGTTCCCGAAATACCGTGCTCAAGCCAGGGCTCGTCCACTCCGCCATCCAGCCCACAATCCAGAAAAAAAGAAGGATGACAAAACCAATTCCTGCGCTGATCGCTTGATGTTCCGTAAGTGAGGACATAAAAATTCCTAAGGCCGTGTAACTTGCCGCCATCAGGAAAAGTCCAAAATAACCCGTAACGAGTGCGGTAGCTTCAAATTGTGCGCCCACCACGCGGGCCAGAAGAAAATAGAAAACGGTTGGGAGTGTGAGGACTCCAATCACAGCCAACGCACCAAGAAATTTTCCGGTGATAATCTGAACATCGGTGAGTGGGTAGGTAAACAAAAGCTCGAGCGTTCCTTGTCTTCTCTCCTCTGAAAACGAGCGCATCGTGAGAATCGGGATCAAAAGAAGCAAGATTACGCTCACATTCGCAAGAAA
>JACOVU010000018.1 GCA_016177155.1 Candidatus Omnitrophota bacterium
GTCACCGAGAAAAGGCTTGGCGCTTTTTTAAAAGTTCCGGTTCACGTGCGCAAAATCCAGATTGGACTTCTGAGGCATATTTCGCTTACGGGACTTGAGATCGGTCATGCAAAGCAGGATCATCCCCTCGTTTTCGCAGGGGTCAAGCGCATCGTTGTTCGCTACGATCTCGCAAGTTTTCTCAAACGCAATTTTCGTATTCCCACCCAAATCTTTTTGGATGCCCCAAGATTCACCCTTCAGGCGTTTCAAGATACGCCCCGTCCTTTCAACCTCGATCTCTTAAGATCCGAGCACGGAATCTTGACCCGTTTTGAATTTGAAGAGGGAGAAATCGAGCTCCCCTGGTTTCGGCCTGGTGGAAAGTTTTTATTCACGGCCCTTGCTGGAGAGATCACTCCCAAAAGAGGCGATTTTTTTGATATCCACCTGAAATCCAAATTAGGGGGCGTTGTGCAAGGAGCGTTTCTGGCTTATGGAGAAATGGATCCGAAGAGAGCGGCCTATCAATTAGTGGCGACGCTCGCAGACGTTGAATTTACGAAAGAAAGCCGGATCCCAATTACCCAACTCAATGGAACGGTTGAATTCTTGAACGATAAAATCCGCCTTAAGAAACTTACCTTTCTCTTTCGCGGGATTCCGTGCGAACTTTCAGGTGAAATTGAGAATGCTTTTTCTGGGAAGCCCGTTGCATCGCTTGCGGTTCGATTTCAGGAGGCTCGTTTTCCCATTGGACTTGACGCTCTTGCCGATTTCAAACGTGGAAAAGTTGGCGGCATGTTCCAATTTGCCGATCGAAAGTTGGAGTTTACAGGCATTCTTCACGGAACGCCCAAGAATTTTTCGGTTTCTGAGGTGGTCGTGAACAAGATCTATGAGCTTGCGGGTCATTTCGATAGTGTCAAAGACGAATATCAGATTGAAGTGACACAGGGCGAGCAACGTTTCCGATTTGATTTCTCAATCGGCGATTTTATTTGGGAATTAGCGTTCAAGCTCGATCATTTTAAGCTTTATGATTTCGATCTCGTGGCGTTGGCACGCATTGTGTTAACGCCTGAAGAGGAGGTTTGGCAAAAGGGGGAGCGCACGTTTCGCGCCCACATGGAAACGGATTACCTCATTTTTCAATATCAGCCGCTTCAAGATTTCAAATTGGATTCAAAAGTTTCTGGAGACAGTCTCAGTGAGCTCGTCGCTCATTGGGGGCGAACCTCAGAACTTCGAGGGAATGTGTTATTTGGAAGAAATCCTGAGTTGGATCTCACGCTTCGAGTAGGCCCGCTTCCTTTAAATGAACTCAGGTCGTTTGGGCTTCATCCGCTTCCACTTTCGCTGGAAGGAATTTTGGAAGGAAAACTTGCTATTCGTGGACCGGCGAACCACCCTCTCTTGGAAGGCCTCTTTACCATTGAGGGGGGGAAGACAGGAAATTTTAAGTACGATCGCGCAGTTTTTAACTTTTCAGGCGGGCTTCCTTACCTCGTCCTCAAGAACTCAAAAGTGGTCAGGGGTAAGAACAGTTTTATTTTAGAAGGTGGTTTTGATTTTTCACGCCGCAATTTCATGGAGGGGGTTCAAGTGAAAAGTTCAGAGCACATTGTGGTTTGGAAAGGTTTGGAGCTAAATAGCGAACTTCAAGAGGTGAGGTTCTGATCCTTATGACGGCCAAGACACCCTTCAGTCGATTGAAACGCATCACGGATATCCAAAGATGGCTCGAAAAGCTGGGCCGCGAGACCATTCTCTTTTTGGAAAGCGCGGGTGAAATCTCCATCCTTTTTTGGGATACGACCGTTGCTTCGTTTACCACCAGACTTCGTTGGAAGGCGACGGTGGAGCAAGCTTATAAAATTGGAGTGGCTTCACTTCCGCTGGTGATGCTTACCTCACTCTTTACAGGTATTGTGCTTGCACTTCAATCGTCTTACCAGCTCAGGCTTTTTTCGGCCGAGCAATTTACTTCCGATTTGGTAGCGCTTTCCATTACGCGTGAACTTGGCCCAGTGCTGACGGCCATGATGGTGGCGGGGCGTGTGGGGGCTTCCATGGCAGCTGAGCTTGGAACCATGAAAGTAACAGAGCAAATCGATGCCCTGAGATCACTTGGGAGCGATCCCGTTCGTTATTTGGTTGTGCCTCGGTTTTTAGCGTGTATTTCAATGCTGGTACTCTTGACCATTTATTCCGATTTAATCGGTATCTTTGGGGGTTATATTGTGGGCGTCCTTAAGGTTGGGATTAGTTCTTATAAGTATCTCAATCGGACGTTTGACATTTTGATCTTAAAAGATATCTACACAGGTTTAATTAAGGCCTTTGTTTTTGGGGTGATTATTTCAGTGGTGAGTTGTTACTACGGTTTTAAGGCACGGGGCGGTGCAGAAGGCGTAGGACACTCCACCACCATGGCTGTTGTAGTTTCGTTTATTTCGATTATCGTATTTGATACGTTTTTCACCGCATTTTTCTATTTGATTTTTTAGCAATGATTGAAATAATTGATCTTCATAAATCGTTCAAAGGTCATCGGGTTTTGGCTGGGGTAGATCTCAAAATTGAGACCGGCGAAACCATGGTGATCATTGGGCGTTCGGGTTGTGGAAAAAGTGTTTTGCTCAAACACATTATTGGTCTCATGCGACCGGATTCAGGAAAGATTTTAATGGACGGGACTAATGTGTTTGAAATTGGCAAGGATGAAATTAATCATTTCCGAATGCAGATCGGAATGCTCTTTCAGGGCGCGGCGCTCTTTGATTCGCTTACCGTGCAGGAGAACGTAGGTTTCTCGCTTTTCGAACACACCCATTTGCTTTTGGATGAGATTGCGAGGCGCGTAAAAGAGAAACTCAGGTTAGTCGGTTTGAGCGGGATTGAGGTTTTAATGCCTGCCGAACTCTCTGGCGGTATGAAAAAGAGGGTGGGTCTTGCCCGTGCCATCTGCACAGAGCCCAAGATCATTCTTTATGATGAACCGACGACGGGGCTAGATCCCATTACCGGCGATGCGATTAATGACCTCATTATCCGAATGAGGGAACGCTTGAGAGTGACTTCTATTGTGGTAACCCATGACATGACCAGTGCTTATAAGGTAGGGAATCGGATCGCCATGTTGTATAATGGTAAAATCGTGGGCGTTGGGACTCCCGAGGAGATTCGTGAGTCCAAAGATCCCTTGGTTCATCAGTTTATTACAGGTTCAGCTCGCGGCCCGATTACAACTGAGGAAGGTCGCGATCGTTATGTGGTAGAAAGTGATGATAATCGTCATACTGGGGTATAATTTCGGTTAGTTTGGGGGAACTATGATTAAGCCGAGGACGGAAGTGGCAGTGGGTTTCTTTGTTGTAATGGGATTTCTGATCCTTTCCTGTATCGTATTTTTCGTAAGCGGGATTTATTTTTTTAGGCCTGGGTATCACTTGAGCGCGCTCTTTGATTATGTGGGAATCATCAATCAGGGTGCGCCGGTTCGGTTCTCTGGAGTTCGTGTGGGAGAAGTGACTGCCGTTAAAATTTTGCCTCCCGTGGGCGAGCAGAAGAAATCAAAAATTGAAGTCACCTTTTTTGTAGAAAAAGGGGTTGAAGTTCGCGAACATGATGAAGTGAGTATTCAGGGCACTCACATCATGAGCGAGCCGCACATTGCGATTACTCCCGTCCCTGAAGGAGGGAGAGTTTTAAAGGATGGAGAGCTGATTCCCGACGGCGTTTCTCCGCCTACTTTAGATGATTTGATCCGGAAAGGTGACCACATCGCAAAGCGCTTTGATGAAATTTTGGAAACGCTGGGCGGGGCGTTGGGCGATCCCGTAACGCAGGAGAAATTGCGCAAGTCTTTGGATAACATGAATCAACTGCTTGCCTCCATGAATACGATTACGGCGGGGCAGGAAGATGAATTAAGGCGGATGGTTGGTAGTATGAGTACGATGACGGAGGAAATGAGTCAGCTTCTCAAACGGGTGAATCGAGCAGAAGGAACGCTCGGAAAACTCGTCGTTGAAGATGAGTTGTACAATGACCTCCGCGAATTCATAGCGGATCTTAAGAAACATCCTTGGAAGCTATTTAAGA
>JACOVU010000136.1 GCA_016177155.1 Candidatus Omnitrophota bacterium
AGGGTAGAGGTGATATAGCAGGTTCGATTTTTATATTGCTTGCATCTCGAGTGTCTTCACCTCCAATGATGATGGTTGGATCTGAGCCAGAGGGTAACTCATAAACCCCATCCTTAAGACCATCCTTTGAATCACTGGTAATTTTCCGATCTGCCGTAGGCTGATCAATCGTTCCAACTTCCGCACCAGAAATTAGGTCAGGCGTATACGGCAACGGATTAGGCATTGGCATTGGTTCAATTGGGTCAGTGAGAACGGGTTCGCTTACCGTTGGGCTCGATAATGGAGATTCGGTATAAAGAACCGTTGTCGGATCTTGAGGAACTTCCTGAACGGATTGGGTTTGAGTCGTCTGATCTTGGGAGCTGTCAAGAGGTTGATCTGCTGAAACGGTTGGCACGGGAGATCCGAGTTCGTTTGTAATAGGTGGGGTTTCAGCAAAAACAGGAATTTGAAAAAGTATCAAAGTAAACGCGAGGAATAACGAGAGTAGTTTCCACCCAACTCTTCCTCGTTTCGCATTCAATGGTTTCCTCAGTTTATCCTTGGTAGGGGGCATGTTAGTTTTTAAGGCCTTTAAGAAACTTCTTACTACTATTAAATAATACATGGGATTATGATCATATTGCAAATAAAAAAAGAAGATTTTTTAAAGAGTAAACTAGCCTCTTTTCTATTGGCTGGTTCGTTTTCGTTATACAATACCAAGATGCGCGTTATTACTCATCTAGATTTGGATTGTTTTTTTGTCTCCTGCGAACGGATTAAGAATCCTGCCCTCATTGGCAAGCCTGTTATCGTGGGCGGAAATGCTACCAGCCGAGGAGTCGTGTCCTCAGCTTCATATGAAGCGCGCGGGTTTGGAGTTCGATCGGCCATGCCGGCCGCTCAAGCAAAGCGGCTCTGTCCTCAAGGAATTTTCCTTTCTCCAGATTTTGATACGTACTCGAAACTTTCTGATCAAGTGGGACATTTCCTCAGAGAAGTAGCTCCTGTTGTGGAACAAGCTTCCATTGATGAATTTTATTTGGATCTTACGGGTTGCCACCGAATCTATCCTGAGATGAAGAAATTCGGAGGTTTCGTAAAAGATTATTTGAAAAGTGAACTGAAGCTACCTGCCTCAATTGCGATTGCGTCGAATAAATTAGTCTCTAAAATTGCAGTTGAGAAAGCAAAACCTGACGGCTTCATTCAAGTGGAGTCAGGAACAGAAGCCGAATTTTTAGCGCCACTACCGATTCGTGCCATGCCCGGAATTGGCAGAGCAACGGAACGTGAAATGCAGAAGCTGGGTTTTAAAACGCTGGGTCAAATTGCTCGAGCGGATGAATCTTTTTTAAGGCAACATTTTGGTGTCTGGGGTTTGGAGTTTAAGAAATCAGCTTTAGGAGTTGATGATCATCCCGTCGTTTCGTGGGAAGATCCAAAAGGTATCGGACGGGAGACCACTTTTGAGCGCGACGCTGATGATCCGGAATATTTACTTTCCGTTCTTTCTTCTTTTGTTGAAGAATGTTGCGCTGAATTAAGGCGGTATCAGTTTCAGGCGCGTACCGTAAGCGTCAAATTTCGTCTTCCTGATTTCACGACGTTTGAACGCTCTAAAACCATTCCGCCAACGCATGATGAGACAGAAATATACAAAGTGGTCGAGGCACTCTTTGCTAAGCATTGGAAACAACGGATGAAATTAAGACTCATTGGAATAAGCGTTTCCAATTTGACGTCGTCTTGCCAGTCAAAAGAGCTGTTTGTGGATTTCAAACGAGAAAAGCGCGAACAGATTGCGAAACAAATGGATCAAATTCGTGCCAAGTATGGTTTTAAGTCTATCCATTTGGGGAGTTCCCTCCGGGTCTTCGATAAGGATGATTAGCCTTTATTTCATGGCGAATCAACTTTCTTTTTCATATAATTGATCCTTGTGATGGTTCATGTACCGCGCTCGGCCGATTGGGTTTTGATTACGGGGGCATCTTCTGGTATTGGAGAGGCTTTTGCAAAACGATTTGCAAGCGAAGGATATCCGCTGGTTCTTTTGGCTCGGACACAGGAAAGACTGGAAGCGCTTGCTCATTTTTTAAAGGATACCTATCAAGTTCAAACATTAACGGTCTGTTCCGATTTAACGAGCCGCGAAGCGCCCAAACATATTGAAGGGGAACTCAAGCAAAAGGGAATTGAACTCTACGGCCTTGTGAATAACGCAGGTTTTGGCGCAAGTGGTTGTTTTACCAATGTGTCTCTTGAGAAATATCTTGGAATGATTGATGTCATGGTGCGGGCTCTGGTAGAATTAACGCATCGATTTTTACCCGAAATGATTCAAAGAAAAAGAGGTTTCGTGATCAATGTTTCTTCAACGGCTTCGTTTCAACCACTTCCGAGTTCATCCGTTTATTCGGCGGGCAAAGCGTTTGTAACTTCTTTTACCGAAGCGCTTTGGCTTGAGACAAGAGGTACGGGTGTTAGAATTCTCAATTTATGCCCGGGTCTTACAAAGACGGATTTTGGGATTCGTGCGGGAACTCGCGATTTTCACAAAGATCCGATGGCCCAAACTCCTGAGGCCGTAGTGGAAACCGCGTTCCGCGCGCTTAGGCGAAATAAGCCCACCATCATTTCATGTTGGTTCAACCGACTCCTTGTTTTTCTAGAGCGGTTTGTCCCTCATCGAGTTCTGCTTGGGGCGGTTTTGTTACTTCAGAAGATAAGAGGGCGACTTTGATGCGATCTTCAAGCCGTGTTTTTCTTTTTGTTGCCGGTGGTTTTGTCGTTTTATTGCTTGCAGCGCAAATCGTGCTTAATTTTCTTTTGAAACCTATTTTGGAACGAGAAACCAGGCGCGTATTTAAAGTCCCCATTTATTTTGAACGGGCCTCTGCTAATCTCTTTGACGGTTCAATTTGGATGAAAGGAGTCGAGGCTAAGAATCCGCGGGATTTTGAAGAAACCTATTTTCTCGAGGCGAGAACACTCTCGATCAACTTAAGTCTTTTAAGTCTGCTGACGCGGGAATTAGTAGTCGATCAAGTGCTTCTGAAGGATTCCCAGGTGATGGTAGAATCCAATCGACAAGGTCAGTTGAACAGTGCTTATTTTGCCACACGTCTCCTGGAACAAATAGAGCGCTTTATTGCGAAAAAACCGCGCATCGTCTATTCGGCATCGAGATACACGCTTGAAAAGTTCACCCTTCGTAACGGCGTCATTCAATATATTGATCGGCGGGATGAAAAGAAAAATTGGGCCCTCAAAGGAATCTCGCTTTCTTTGGCACGCCTGGTTTATCCTCCCGATCCAGAAGAAGCGCTTCCAGCAGCTGTTTATTTGAACGCTACCATTCCCGGAGGAAGAGAAGGAAAGCTTTTAGTTCTGGGAAGATTTAATCCCTTTATGCCGAAGAAAAGTTTTGATATCACTGGTTCTCTAAAAGGCCTTGGCGTCGAACAAATCAGCAATTGGATGCCCAATTTTCCCCTCCTTTTTTCTGAAGGAGTTTTCCATATGAAGGTCAAAGCGCTTTGCCATGAGAACCAAGTAGATATTTACCATCATGTGCGTGTGGAAGGTCTTAAATTTCAGGCGAAGCAGCTCATCAGCAAGAAATCGCCACTCGTATTTGGTTTGCCTCAAGAGACACTCGTTCATTTTTTTAACGATCTTCAACCCGCTCAAGAACCCTTTGAATTTGATTTTCGAGTTACCGGTGATCTTAGCGATCCGGCGTTCGATATTATTTCGGCATTTCAGCGGAAATTGCGGGAGTCTATTTATACTCGCGTTGTGGCGCGGGTGAAAGCGATCGAAGAAAAAGCGCAAGTGATGGTAGGATGATCCCACCACCTGCTTTAGGCCCGAAGGGCCTATTTCTAAAAGAAATCTCGCCGCTCGGTAGTGGTGATAGAAACGGCGAGGAAAGCAGGTGGTTGGGATGAAATCAGGTTTTGTTTCTATTCTTGGCAAACCAAACGTTGGAAAATCAACCCTTCTGAATCGTTTAATTGGAGCGAAACTTGCTGCTGTATCCAAGAAACCGCAGACCACGCGGCAAGTGGTGCGGGGAATTTTAACCGAGCCGCGCGGGCAAATCGTCTTTCTGGACACCCCAGGTCTTCACGAACCCAAAGACAAAATGGGCAAGTTTATGGTGCGGGAGGCGTCAAAAACTTTTTATGATGCAGATTTATTTTATTGGATGGCAGAACCGACCCTACCAACCTCCTCAGACGTTGCAATTTTAGAGGAATTGCGTTCAGCCAAGCAAAAGAACTTCGAAGAAAAACCTGTCTTCTGCCTTGTGAATAAAGCAGATTCCGTTTCTAAACCTGAACTTCTGCCCGTTTTAGATTTTTATCAAAAGGAGTTTCCATTTCGCGAACTCATTCCGATTTCAGCGCTTCAAGGAGACCAAATTGATCTCTTACTTTGCAAAACCTTTGAATATTTACCTGAACATGAACCTTATTTTCCGCCTGATATTACGAGCGATCAGACGGAACGATTTATTGCCGCTGAAATGATTCGAGAAAAAATCTTCCGATTTACGGGTGAGGAAATACCTTATGCGACAGCGGTGCAAGTGGAAGAATTTAAAGACGAAGAAAACTTGGTCTGGATTGAAGCTGTTATTTATGTTGAGAAAGATTCTCAGAAGGGAATTCTTATCGGCGCGAAGGGCGCGAAGATGAAACAAATGGGCCAAGCGGCTCGTGTGGATTTGGAAGCATTTTTTGGGAAAAAGGTGTTTCTTAAGCTGTGGGTGAAAACGCTTAAGAATTGGAAAAAAGACGAGCGCGAGTTGAAACGATTGGGATTCCAATGATCCCCCACCACTTTCTATCATAAGTGTAGAGAGAGTGACATAATGCTTATTTCTATAAATGATATAGTGCCGCCGGTAAATGCAATTTTAGAAAGTGGTGGGGGATGACCATTAAAGCTATTCTTTTTGATTTGGGCAATGTTCTCGTTTTCTTTGACCCAAGGCGTTCGTCCAGCGCGTTTGCAAAGGCGGTAGGTATTCCCGAGGATGAAATTTGGAAACTCTTTTTTACCTCTGAACTTGAAAACGAATACACGCGAGGGAAAATATCCTCCGAAGAATTCTATCAAAAAGTGAGCGAACATTTTCCCAAAAAGTTGGATTTCCGAACGTTTGCCCGCCTTTGGAACGATATTTTTACCGAAAATACGGAAATGATTGATCTCATCAAGAGGCTTAAGAAAAATTATCCTTTGTACTTGATTTCCAATACCAACGATCTTCATTTTGAATTTGTTCGAAGCCGATTTCCAATTATGCGTCATTTTACAAAGTATTTTCCCTCTCATCTGGTAGGCCGAAGGAAGCCTGATCGGGCGATTTTTCAGCATGTCCTTGAGGAAATTAAACTTGCGCCCGAAGAAACCGTGTTTATTGATGATATTAGCGAATTTGTAGAATCGGCTAAGAGCTTGGGAATTCACGGTATTCAGTTTATTTCCCGTAAGGAGTTAGAGAGGAAACTCGCCCGCCTCGGAATAAAATTCTAAATAAATCAAGGGTTTCGTCCGAAACTTAATACAAGGGCTAAACCCCATGACAAAGAAAACCCTCTTTTGCTTACTCCTATTACTGACGATACTTCCGCCCTCCCTTTTTAGCGCGAGCCTCTATCAAGATACGAACCGCTTTGCTTATGGGTTTCAAAGAGTTTTGGGAGCGGCGATCCAGCTTCCATTTAGAACGGTTCAAAGAACCCTGAGCGGTCCGATTGGTGTGGGGACAGTCGCAGGCGTGTTAGATGGTACGGTGCGTACGGTGACGGATTTGATGGGTGGCACATTTGATATGGCCGCCGCCGCCGCTCCATACGCTAAGTACGCCGTCTTTATCTAAAATAGAAATGGCCTACCGCATGACCAAGCGCTTCTGGCTTTTGATTTGGATTCTCGCTCTTAGTGTTTTTATTGCAGGCTGTATTCGTCTCTGGGGCGGAGCAGGGTATGTGAAACAAACTCCTGGAGAACGAACCGAACGCGTAGTCGGATTCGATACTGCCGAAGCGCTTGACCGTGAGCAGTCTAAAGGGAATATCACTACCTAAAACTCACTCTTCTATGAAAAAGGGGACAGGTCTATTATCATGAGCTTCTGACCTGTCCCCTTTTCTTTCGGATTTATTCTTCGATTGGAACGAAACTCGTCTTCTCGCGGAAGAGATAAATGGCGATTCCGCTTGCGATAATAATGAGGCTTCCCACCAACTGTTCTCCGCTTAAGAATTCTTTCCAAACGAGAGCACCTGACGCCGCACAAAAAACAGGTGTGAGATAAGAGAAAGGTAGCACGAAGGAGACGGGCGCTTTTTGAATTGATTTCGTGAGATAGATCTGTCCAAAAAAAGCTCCGATACTGACACCCGTCAATTCTACCCATTCTACCGTATCAGGCCAGTGAAAATCGAGTGCGAGGAGGGGAATTGAACCAATGGTTGAAATGATGGTGAAGTAGAAAATGATCGTGTAGGGTGATTCATCTTCCCCATTGAATCGAATAAAGACGTAGGCGAGCGCCGCAAAAATTCCAGACAGCAGCCCCAAGAAAATCGGGATGGGTTTGGATTGAAACTGAGGACCGGCCAGGAAATAAAGTCCGACAAAAGACACCAAAATCGCAAGATTCACTTTCCAAGTTATTTTTTCCTTCAGGAGAAACCTAGCGAAGATCACCACGAAAATGGGCGCTGTGTAATTCAACATCACCGCCGTTCCTAAGTCGAGCTTCGCGATGGCATAAAAATGAAGCGAAAGCGCCACAAAGCCAAAGACGCCCCGCAGGACGAGAACCTTAGGGTTGAGCCCAATCCAGGAATCTTTTTCTTTCCAAATGACTGCGCCGATCATGAGCGAACCTAAGATGCTTCGAAAGAAAACAATTTCGACTGAGGAAACAGTATCGGAAGCAAGTTTGACAAAAATGGCCATGGTGGCAAAAGAAACCGCCGCCAAAATCATCTTGAGAATACTCCGCGCCGTCTGATCCAGCTGATTCATATCGCGTAGTATAAGAATGCAGACCGTTTCTGTAAAGAGTCCAAACTCGTACAGGCAATGCTTCGTCCATTTGCCTCCTCACCGTTCGGCATGCCCCAGTCCGCCAGAGGATGGATTCGTCCGCTTTGCGGCGAACGAGGCATGTCTCACTCGCGCAGAAAGCCTCGCTCGTCCCTTTGGGACACCGTGCCTGCTCGGCTTTCTGAGCGTGCGTCGGCAAAGGCCGAAGCATCTCTGTTTCTCACGAGAACATTTCCTTTGCCGGAGAAACGTTGAATGCCGTCGCTTTGCAATGGGAATGGCAAAGCAGGCATTCACCGAGCGAAGACCGCTCAACCCGCCATTCATCTCTTTTCGCGGTCTGAGCGGTTTCGGAGGCAAATGGAAATGTTCAAGTGGATTCATCGGCGGAAAGAAGGGGAAACAAAATAGCCTGGCGGAGAGGGTAAGAATTTTGGTATATTATGCTCTCTTGGAGGTGGTTAGTGATTATTGGATTAACAGGAAAGAATGGGTCGGGGAAGGGGGAGGTCGCGCGTTTCCTCAAGGAGCGCGGCTTCGAATATCATTCGCTTTCGGACGTGGTACGCGAGGAGCTTAAGAAGTGTAAAAAGCCGATTACGCGTGACCATTTGATCGCGCGAGGGAACGAACTGAGAAAAAAGTTCGGCTCTGGTGTATTGGCAAAGCGGATTCTGGATGAGCTTGAAGTTGATAAACATTATGTGATTGATTCCATCCGCCATCCCGAAGAAGCTAAAACCTTCAAGGGCAAAAACGGATTTGTTCTTTTAAACGTTACTGCTCCAGAGAAAGTTCGGTTCAAACGACTCAAGCGAAGGGGGCGCGAGAATGATCCCAAAACGTTTACCGAGTTTAAGAAACTAGAATTGCGCGAAGGAAAGAGCGCTGTTGGCAGTGATCAGCAACTGAATCGAACGATTCAACTTGCAGATTATACGGTTGAAAACGCAGGCACTTTAGAAAGCCTTGGAAACCAGATCACAAAAATTGTCATGGAAATTGCGCAGAAAAAAAAACGGCCGAATTGGGATGAATATTTCCTAGGGATTGCGAAAGTGGTGGCACTTCGCTCCAATTGCGTGAAGCGCAAAGTTGCTGCCGTGATCGTCAAAGACAAACGAATCATTTCGACGGGTTACAATGGCACGCCTCGCGGAGTGAAGAATTGCAGCGAAGGCGGTTGTCCGCGCTGCAATCAAATGGCCAGTTCGGGCACGAAGCTGGATGAATGTCTTTGTTCCCACGGCGAAGAAAATGCGATTACCCAATCTGCTTATCATGGTGTGAACATTAAGGACGCGACCCTCTACACGACTTATTCCCCCTGTCTTCTGTGTACCAAGATGATTATTAACAGCGGAATTCGGGAGGTCGTTTTTAACGTCGATTATCCGCTCGCCAGTGTTGCCAAAAAGCTCCTTGAAGAGTCGGGGATAACTGTAAGGAAAGTGAAAATTTAATTATTTTGTCATCGTACTTGTTTACTATGGATCAGAAAACAATAGTTTCACTTGAAGAAATTTATAAGCCCATTCACAGTTTTCTTCCCGCCGTGGAAGAACGCATTCTTGAGATTCTCGCAACGCCAAACGAACTTTCAAGTGAGGTCGTCCGTTATTTTTTTAAATCGAAAGGAAAATTTTTAAGACCCGCGCTGGTTCTTTTCGGAGCAAGTTTCGGTTCGGGCATTCCTCATTTTGTCGTGACCACTGCCGCAGCACTTGAAATTTTCCATTCCGCCACTTTGATCCACGATGACATCATCGATTCTGCTTATTTGAGGCGTAATCTTCCTACGATCAACGCCAAATGGAATTCTCAAGTAGCTGTTCTGGTGGGAGATTACCTCCACGACAAAGCGATCGAGGCGATTTTTGAAACTGGGAACGATCAGGTTATTGCAGCATTCTTAAAGACAGCAGGCATTGTCTGTGATGGCGAGATTCTCGAGCTTAAAGAAAAAAATAATTTCAATTTGAAGGAAGACGCCTACTTTACCATCATCGAACGCAAGACAGCTACGCTTTTGGCGACATGTTTGGAATCGGGCGCAATTTTGGGCGGTTTGAATGTAGATCAAGTGCTCGCGCTCAAGCGCTTCGGACTTTATTTTGGAATGGCATTCCAAATTATGGATGACTGCCTCGATTTTGCCGGCAAAGAAAACGAGTTCGGAAAAACGCTCGGGGCAGATCTCCAAGCTGGGGTGTTGACCCTTCCTTTGATTCGGTTGATTACGCTTTTGGATGAAGCAGGGAAGGCAGAGATTTTTTCGAAAGTCAAATCGGGACTGAATCATTCGGAACTTGGAGATTTGGTGTTGTTACTGAGAGAGCATGGAGCTTTGGATTATTCGATCGAAAGGGCGCGTGAGTTCAATGAACGCTCAGCGCTTGAGCTTTCGATTTTTCCAGACTCCCCTTCCAAGAAGAGTCTTTACGCACTCCTTCAATACGTCATCGAACGCAATCGTTAATTTGTATCGATAAGGTCATCATGGCTTCAGGAAATGGAATTCTTTTCTTGATCTCAACTCCTATCGGGAATCTCGAGGACATTACGTTTCGCGCGGTCCAAGCGCTCAAGGAAGTTGATTTTGTAATTTGTGAAGATACGCGGAGAACAGGCATCCTCCTCAAACATTTAAAGGTGGCAAAACCACTTCGTTCTTTTCATGATCATACGTCCAAGGCAAAATTAGATGCGCTCATGCTTGAACTGAAACATGGATCGCGCGCTGCTTATGTGACCGATGCCGGCACGCCTTCCATTTCAGATCCCGGTTTTGTGCTCGTCCGCGAAGGACTGCGGGCAGGCCTTGAGGTTCAGGCGATTCCAGGCCCAACGGCTTTCGTCCCTGCGCTTATTGTAAGCGGTCTTCCGACACATTCATTTACCTTCGTGGGTTATCTTCCACAAAAAGAGAAGGCAAGACAAAATCAGTTACGAGAATTGACAACTGAGCCCAGGACGCTTATTTTCTACGAGTCGCCCTACCGCCTATTGAAGAGTTTAAAAGACATGCTCGAGGTATTTGGCAATCGCCAGGCATCTGTTTCCCGCGAGCTGACGAAGAAATTTGAAGAAACGGTTCGAGGAACGATCTCCGAAATTTTGGAACGTATGATGCAAAAGAAAATATTAGGGGAATATACGATTGTGGTAGCAGGGGTACAGGAAAAAGGGGACAGGTCTACAATAGGGAAATAGAGGGAAATAGGGACAGACACCTATTTAACATCACCTTCAATTTAAATAGGTGTCTGTCCCTATTTCTGATTTCTGTATTTCTGATATGATTTTCGTTTTTTCTGGGAGAGCAGACTGATGAAGAAGCGAATCGCTATTTTCGTTTCAGGTTCTGGGACGAATATGGAAAATATCGCCAAGTGCATTCAAGCGGGTGAGCTTGATTGTCAAAGTGCGCTCGTCGTTTGTGACCAGCCAAACGCACTTGCACTCGAGCGCGCGCGCCGTTTTGGACTCGAATGTTTTGTGATCGAGCGCAAGAATTTTAAAAGCAAAGCGGAGTTTGACATGAAAATTACGGAAAAGTTGAGGGAGAAAAAAATTGATTTTATTCTCCTTGCTGGCTACATGCGGATTTTGAGTCCTGAATTCGTACGCACCTGGCCATGGAAAATCATTAACATTCATCCGAGCCTTCTTCCGAAATATCCCGGTGCTCATGCAATTAAAGATGCGTTTGAAGCAAAAGAAAAGGAAACTGGAGTCACGATTCATTTTGTCGATGAGGGTGTTGATTCAGGGCCGATTATTTTACAGAGGCGAGTTCCAATCAAGCCAACGGATTCTTTAGAAACATTGGAAGCACGAGTTCATGAAACTGAGTACGAACTCTATCCTGAAGCGATCAAATTACTCCTCGCCGGGAAATTAGTTGTGGAAGACAGGCGAGTAAAGATTATACAATAACGCTTTTAAACTATGACACTTAGAGAAGAACTCGAACAACTTGGGAATTGGTTTTTCAGGTGGCGGAGCTATCTCCCGCTTCTTTTGGGCGTCTTATTTTGGTTTGGAATTAAAGATGTGCGTTATCCTTACGCACCTACTTTTTGGGATCAAACGTGGGAACTATTTTGCCTAGTAGTTTCCGGTCTGGGTCTTGTCATTCGAAGTATTGCGGTAGGCTCTGTTCCGCGCGGCTCGTCAGGACGAAACGTGAACGAACAGCGCGCTCATGCGCTGAACACAACAGGGCTTTATTCCATTTCACGCCACCCGCTTTACCTCGGTAACTTTTTTATGTGGTTAGGCGCGGCATTTTTTATCCGCTCATGGTGGGTCGCAATCCTCACGGCACTTATTTTTTGGTATTACTATGAAAAAATCATCTTGGCAGAAGAGGAGTTTTTACGGAAGCAATATGGAGATACTTTTCTCGACTGGGCGAAGGAAACCCCCGTTTTTCTGCCGATCAAGTTAGGGAAGTGGCGCGCACCGGAACTCAAATTTGAGCTCAAGAACGCAATCCGCAGGGAATATTCAGGTTTTTTTGCAATCATTTCGGTATTTTCTGCTTTGAAATTGGTTCAAGACCGCGTGACCTTCGGCGAATTCATTTTTGACGGCATGTGGAGCATCATTTTCGTTTCAGGTTTTGTCATTTATGTGACGTTACTCGTCTTGAAGAAGAAAACCAAATTACTCGATGTGGAAGGGAGATAGGATTGATGGCTCAGAAGATTAAAGAAGTTAAAGCGCGCGAAATTTTAGATTCAAGAGGAAATCCAACGGTTGAAGTCGACGTTATTTTAGACAATGGCGTTTTGGGACGTGCTGCTGTTCCAAGCGGGGCTTCAACTGGAGAACATGAAGCAGTTGAGCTCCGGGATGGAGACAAAAATCGTTACCTTGGGAAAGGAGTACTCAAGGCTGTTCGCAATATCAATGATAAAATTGCAAAAGCCGTGATCGGAAAAGATCCCGAGAAACAGGCTGAGATGGATCGCTTATTGATTGAACTGGATGGCACGGAAAACAAATCTGCGCTCGGAGCGAATGCCATTTTGGGCGTTTCTTTGGCCTGTGCCCATGCGGCCGCGAATTCAAAACACCTTCCTCTTTTTCGTTATTTAATGAAGAGCGTAGGGGCAATTCATGAATCGCCCCTACTGCCCGTTCCCATGATGAACATTATTAATGGTGGGGTTCATGCAGACAACAATGTGGACCTTCAGGAATTCATGATCATGCCTTTTGGTGCGGAACGTTTTCGGGATGCACTTAGAATGGGAGCGGAAGTATTCCATCACCTCAAGAAAATTCTTCATGCGAAAAAACTTTCTACTGCTGTGGGGGATGAAGGCGGGTTTGCCCCAGATCTTGGTTCGAATGAAGGAGTGCTTGATGTGATGATGGAAGCGATTCAACAGGCAGGATATGAAGCCGGAAAAGACGTAAAAATTGCCCTTGATCCTGCAAGTTCCAGCTTCTATGGTCAGGACAAAACCGGCGGGAATAAAAATCCTGGAAAGTATGTGCTCAAAGCGGAAGCCAAACCGGTAAAGACGGCAGAAGAAATGATTGAGTTTTACGCAAAACTTTGTGACCGCTACCCGATTTTTTCCGTTGAAGATGGTCTTGCCGAAGATGATTGGGCAGGGTGGAGTGCGCTCACCAAGCGGCTCGGAAAGAAAATTCAATTGGTAGGAGATGATATTTTTGTCACGAACGTGAAACGCCTTCAAATGGGGATTGATCAAAAAGTGGCCAATTCCATTTTGATTAAGGTCAATCAAATTGGTACGCTTACGGAAACAATCAATGCTGTGAAACTCGCCCACAAGAATGGCTATACCGCTGTGATAAGTCACCGAAGCGGGGAAACAGAGGACACGACGATTGCAGATCTTGCGGTTGCGCTCAGTACGGGCCAAATTAAAACGGGTTCAAGTTCCCGCACCGACCGAATCGCCAAATACAATCAACTGCTCCGAATCGAAGAAGAGCTTGGGAAAGAAGCGATCTATGCCGGAACGATTTTAGGAAAAAAATGAGCAGAACTGGTGCTGTGAGATTAGGCGGAATTACCGTCCAAGCGAAGCCAGGTTTTTTGAGTGAAGTCGGGAGGTTGAGTTAAATTAGCTGGGACAAAATCTGCTATTTCATTGGCTTGAAAGGTAAGCTCCTCTTGGTCATAAATTCCCAAGATTTCTTTTCTTCGCGAGATAAAAACGTTTTCAACTTTCCTTCCGTCCTTTAAAACCGCAGTGCCAAGATGCCCCCCCTTAACGGTTTCAGGTGTTTTCTTGAGCCGTTCCGAAATCAGTTTCGGAATCCGCCTTTTTTCTTCCGCGATGTAGATCGCCTTAATTTTGACAGTATCTTTTCCGCCAGACTGAAGGCGGATCCGTCCTTCTCCGCCAGAGGACGGATCAGTCCTTTGGCTGAGGCGGAAAAACTTCTCGGCCCGCAATTCACGTCTGATTCGTGCATCCTCGTAAGCTTTGTCGACTTTCCAATACATGAGAGTCATGAGCGGAATGAGCGCAACCAGCCATGAGCCGAAAACGAAAACGACCCAAAGCATGGTGTTGGCAGGGGTTTTAATTGAGCCAAAATGTTTTGCGATAAAAGGCGTCCAAAACCAGACGGCGGCAAAGAAAGAACCGATCGTGAGACTCATCCAAACGAGCCACCAGGTGATCGTCGATTCATCTTGTTTATCCATGTGGCCCATGACTGTTTCTTTCTTTTTCATGAGCGGAATGAGTGCGATGAACCACGTGCCGAAAACAGCCACCATCCAACCGATTGCAGCCTGGGGATTTTTGAAATCCCATTTGAGTTGGCTTAAAAGAAGCCAGTTCCAAAAGAGGACTGAAGCCGTAAAGCTGCCGATCGCAAGCAAAATCCACTTGAACCAAAACCAAATTCCAGCAGCATTGTTGGAGCGAAGTTTACTGCCCATCTTCTCCTAATCCGATCTTCTTACGTCGTTAAAAAAAGAGGAGTTATTTTAGCGTTTCTGGGCGATTTTGCAATGATTTAAGCCTGCTTTATTTGAATTCTCTAAATTGTATGTTAGTTTTTAATTAGATCGTTCTTTGTGAAACTCAGAACGAAAAGGCAAACCTATTGAAAGGTAGGGACGCAAAGCCACGAGCCCTTTGGGGTAGTCGGGTTGCCGAATTCTAACAATGAAGTTACGACACTATATTGCTGTTGTTTTGATTTTGCTGATTATCTTGGGTGCGCATTTTGTCAAGCATGCCTTTGCCCAAGAGGCTGTCCTTCCCAATGCGTTTCAGGTCCGTTCCCCAGAAGAAAAGCTTCATGCTCTGGCGCTGACGCGTTTTCATTTTATTACCCTTAAGCAATTTCATTCCGCTTTGTTTTCCTTTTCCGAGGACAGAAAAGTCCTTCGGGAAACCGAAGCGCAAGTCTTGAACGCCGGTCTGAACGCCTTCCTCACCAAACCTGGGCGTGAAAATCTTTTGTTGGAGGCGCTCAGGCAAAATAAGTCCGTTCAGCTTAAGTTCTTTATTCCAAGTGTGGGCACAGATTACGAAATGGTCCCTCATCCGACCAAGCCGCTTCTCTATCGTCTTGAACCGATCCAAAAAGGAGTCCCCGCGGTTGTGGAAATTAAACCGCTTTTGGATCAGCCGATTGCGTTCAAGATTACGCTCAAGAGGGGAGAAGAGCGTTTTTCCTACGATGTGGATTGGGCGGGGCACATCACCCGCATTTCTTAAGTTACCGCTCGGCGGGATGGTATTCTTCCCGGTAAATCTTTGCCAGCACAAAGAAAATCGCGAGCACTACCGGTCCAAGAAAGATTCCGGCAAAGCCGTACACCTTCATACTGCCTAGAATTCCCAGAAAAAGCAGGAAAATGGGAAGCTTCGTTTTTTCTCCAACGAGAAGGGGCTTCAGAATATTGTCACTTAAACTAATCCCGAAAATCCCAATGATGGCAAGCGCAATCCCTTTTTCCATCTGCTGATCTAGAAAAAGATAGAGGGCGAACGGAAACCAAACGGTTGCTGCTCCTGTGATTGGAATCATGGCCGTTAGGAAAGTGAGAAAGCCGAAGAAAAAGGGAAGTGGGAGTCCCAAGATCCAAAAGGTAAATCCGGCAATTGTTCCCTGGACGATGCAGGTGAGAAATTGACCCCGAATAACTGCCGCAAGCGTTTCGTTGATCCTTTCCGAAATGATTTCTTTGTTTTTCTTGGCCATCGGGATCAATTTGTAGATGAAGTTATAAATTGTTTCTCCGTCTCGAAAAAAGAAGAAGAGAAGAAAAGCGATCAGGATGAGATTTAGAATCCAAATAAAGACATTTTTCGTCAGTTGAGCGAGTTGAAGCGCCGCAAAATTTCCAATCCCCTTAGCTCCTTGGAGGAGCACTTCGGAGGCATCCTTCTGGAGTGGATTCCAAAAAAGCCAGAGTTTTTGCGCCCATTCCGAGTTCGCCATTTGTTGCTGGGCCTGCTCGACGAGGCGTTCTAAACCGCCCAAGCGGAGGAAATTATTGAGTTCGTAATAAAGGTCAATCGCTTCCTGCATGAGGCTGATCAGGATGATGGCGGCAGGAAGTACAAAAATGAGAATGACAAAGGCAGTTGTGCTCAAAGCTGCGAGCGACCTATTGATTTTGGGAACATTTTGAATCCTGCGATAAACGGGGTAAAAGGCAAAAGCCAGGATGACAGCCCACGAGCCTGCCGCAATGAACGGGGAAAAGATGAGGAGGATTTGATAGACGATAAAAAGAAAAAGGCCGAGGAAAAAATAGGAAACAATCTGTTCTTGTTTCATTTAAGATGATCCGTTAGAGACAGTAGTTTACATGATCGAAGTGCTTGTTGGCAACCTCCTTCCGTGATACAATTTCTTTTCTATTTTTAGCCATCATTTCAACCTGAAGGAGTCACGAATGGACATTACTGCCAGAAGTCTGGGAGAAACAAAACAAAAAATAGACCTTTTGGTTTGTGCGCTCTTTGAAGGGGAGAAAAGCCCTTCGAAGGTGCTTGAAACATTGGATAAAAAGGCCTTTCAAATCGGAAAGTTGGCTGTTCAGCAAGGCCGTTTTTCAGGGAAGGAATCCGAGCAATTTGCCTCGTACGATGGGAACGTTCAAGTGGCAAAGGAAGTGCTTTTTCTAGGTCTCGGCGATAAAGGGAAGTGGACGGCTGAGAAATTAAGGAAACGGGTGGCGGGCGTTTTGGCTTATGCCAAATCTCAAAACGCAAAGTCACTTAGAATTCTCGCCGAGACTTTTGCGGGCGGTCCAATGGATACCCAGGATACGACAGAAATCATTCCGGAAACGTTGGATCGAGCGGATTACCGGTTTGATAAGTATCTGACCAAGAAGAAAGATGAACCCAAGCGCGAAGTCAAGACCGTTGAACTTCTTTATTCCAAAAAAGTTCAGCCAAGCGCGATTCAAAAATCTATTACGCGAGCGCGCGCGATTGCCGAAGCCCTCAACTTTACGCGCACTCTGATTAACGAACCCGCCAATTTGATGCCTCCTCGTGAATTAGCGCGACATGCGCGCGAAGTGGCTCGCGCTGGAAAATTTCGTTGTCAGGTGCTTGGGCCGAGCGAAATCAAGAAACTTAAAATGGGCGGGATCATCGCTGTTGCTCAAGGATCTCACGAACCTGCGCAGTTCATCATTATGGAGTACGGTCGGGCCTACAAAAAACATGGAACAGTTTGTTTGGTGGGAAAAGGCGTGACCTTTGACACGGGTGGTATTTCGATCAAACCGTCGCGCGACATGGAGAAGATGAAATATGACATGTCCGGCGCAGCCACAGTCATCGGAATTTTGAAAGCCGTAAGCCGCCTCAAACTTCCTATCCATCTCGTGGGTCTTGCACCCTGCGTGGAAAATATGCCAGGGGGTGGCGCTCAGCGGCCTGGCGACATCATCAAGTTTTATAATGGCAAGTCTGCGGAGGTCATTAATACCGATGCCGAAGGCAGACTCATTCTGGCGGATGCGCTCGCCTATTCTGAAAAGTTTAAGCCGAAAGTCCTCATTGATCTAGCGACTTTGACCGGTGCATGTGCAGTGACATTCGCAGACAAAGCGATTGGCGTGATGAGCACTGATCCCGCGCTTGTTCAAAAAATTCGGAAGGCTGGCGAGACCACGGGCGAGAGGTGTTGGGAACTTCCGCTTTGGGATGAATATTTTGAGATTATCAAGGGCCATCACTCCGATATTATGAATGCGGGTTCGGGATACGGCGGAACCATTACTGCCGCAATGTTCCTTAAAGAATTTGTCCCGATCAAATCTTGGGCGCATTTAGATATTGCCGGAACGGCCTGGGTGGATTCCGACAAATCCTATAACGCTCGCGGCGCAACCGGAGTGGGCGTAAGGCTTCTCCTCGAACTTTTCCGAAACTGGAAGTAGTTTAAAAGGGGCAGATCTTCTCGGTAAACACTGAAAACTTATGGCAAATTTGGTTTTGGTGATTGATGACGATCCAGATGTGTGGACCACGCTTGCCATAAGATTCAAATCGTTCGGTTATACGATGGTGTCTGCCGAAGATGGGGCTGGGGGTTTTGAAAAGGCTCGAATGTTAAACCCGAAACTCATCTTACTGGATTTTGGGCTCCCTTACGAAAATGGCCTCCAGATCTTAAAAAAGTTAAAAGCCGACAAAAAAACACAAGATATCACCGTAATTATGCTGACG